>DAHXLY010000032.1 GCA_027365735.1 Microcaldota archaeon | reverse complement strand
CCCGAACATCTTCTCAGGCAGGGATACACCTCGCCGCGAGAGCAGTTATCCGGATTCCTCCAGTCCCAGACCGGGAGGCCGAGCATAGTGCCGGCGGACTGCAGGGGCAGGCGCTGAGAGCATCTAAGTTTTTGGCACCCCGACCACCACCGGAGCGACATTATGAGGCACGGCGTAGGCATCCAGGGCGAAACGCCAGCCATGGTCGGCGGCAGGGGCGTCTGAATAGACACGGAACGACAGCGGCTGATTTCCCTTATAAACATGAACCTTCCGCTCTAACGAGAGTTTTTCTCTCCACCTAATTTTCCTGATTTCCCCCTTCTCACTGATTGTGAATATTCCGTTCTTTTTCATACCCTCTCCTGCAAGCCAGAACCACTTTTCTTGCAGGGCGTTCCTGAGCTGTTCGTCCTCCATTAGAAGAGAAAGGATTTCCTGGTATGACGGCGGCTTCAGTCCCGCCTCCGAGAGAAGTTCCATCGAATCCGAATAATCTGCCCATTTTTCAAGGATGTGCAACGTCTTTCCGGTAGCGCCCTTTACCTGCTTGAAGCCGTTTTTGTCAGCCTGCTGCGCCGCCTGCGGCTCCGGCTGCGGCGGTCTCCTCGGCTCGATTGGCGATGGTTCCGCGAGTATCGCGTCCAGGGCCTCCTGGCTGATCGTGTATGGCTTTGGTGGTTTCAATTGGAATGTTGTTGATGCCATGATTACACCTTTGGATTTTCTGTTTCGACCAGCGCCACCCCGAAACGGATGTCCTGCCTGCCGTTCGCGCCGACGAGCCGCCTGTCCCTGTTGCCGTAGCCGTAGAGGTCGCGGACCAGAGGCCTTACTCCTGCTCCATCAATTCTCCAGAGCCGTCTCATCTGTTCTGCAGGAAGATTATTGACATTCGAAACCGCCAGAGGCACTCTTGTCTTTTCGTCGACCTTTCCCGTCTTTCCGCTTTCCTGAATGAAATTTTCAAGTACTGTTACTGTGCTTTCCGGTCCTGCGGACAGTATTACGGTCTTTCCGCGCACCTCTATTGCTGGATGGTCTATGTGTATCCCCACTCCCTTCCTCCCTATCGCCTCTTTTGGAATTGAAGCGGCGGAGAATACCCATTCGTTTCCCGCACCGTCCTTAAAAGCGTCTACAACATCCCTTCCCGCATTGAACTCTCCGTTCTTTGCAGGATAGACCAATACGCTGTCGGTCCATGCGGGGAAAACATTCCTTATTTCCCTCCACTTTTCCGACCCGACTAATACTTTATCGTAATCCACATTCGTAGGCATCCTCTTTCCCTCCCTGTCCAATGCCAATCTTGCATCCAGCCATGACTGGTTCCTTCCAGTCGGGACTATCGCCGATTGCATATTTTGCGGTTTGGCGCGCATTCCATCTGTGGAAGTTGTCCTTAAGGGAGGAAGATCCTCTATCGCCTTGAGGGCCTCCGGGCTGACCGTATACGGCTTTGGTGGCTTCAGCTGCATCATTCCCTGCATATCTATCGCCAGGGTGTGGTTTTTTCTGATATTTAATGGCTGTGGAAAAGAGCAAAAGCGGTGCTGGAGGTTGTTATTTTGCACCTTAGTTCTGCACTGCTGGGGCCGTTGATTGCATTAGGGTTTGTAACCCAACTTCTGCCCGAGGAACCTGTCGACCGCGCCCTTCAGCTCGTCCAACTCCCTCTGGGTCTGCGCACCGAGAAATACCTCTACCTTCTTGTCGCTCGTAATCTCTACGCTCACCGACGAGCCGTCCTCCAGCTCGATCGAGACGCCGTTGCTGGTGGGGAGTAGGTTGACTATCCCCCTTCCGCCGAAAAGCCTCCGCTCCTTGTCCTCGACGAGCGACTCGAGCGCCTGGCGCACCTTCGCCTCGTTTTTCACCTCGTATGAGAGCGATTCCACGACGACCACCCGACAGATAAATGTGGTGGTTGGTTTTTAAACCTTTCCTCACAATCACTTTTGTGATTCAATGATGGTCTGGGACCAGTTCAAATGGGCGATAGACGTGTTCCTCAACCCCGAGAAGAGGACGGTCAAGGTATGGAAGGTCGAAGAGGCCATGAAGATGTACTACAGGGTAGCGATAATACCTTTGGTTATCCTCATACTAGGCGAACTCTTCGTAGGCGGTGGATTCGCGGTGTATTACTCGTCCATCCTCGGAAGGTTTGGAGGGACGCTCGGCGCGCTAGGATTGACAGGAAGCATCATACTCGTGACGCTGTTGGGCTACCTGCTGTTGGTGCCGATCGGGCTGTTGATCAGCGCATGGTTCATCAACTGGACGGGCCACCAGCTGAAGACATTCAAGAAGAACGACTTCAAGACAACGCTTTCTGCGTTGGTCTACGGCGCATGTGCGTGGGTCGCATTCTCATGGATACCGTTCGTCTCATGGTTCACAGGGCTATGGAGCGTGCTGGTCACAATCATCGCGCTGACGAACCTGCAGAAGACGAGCAGCTACTTCGCCACGTTCATGACGTGGGCTGTCGGCTCGGCTGTGCTGGTCATAATATATGGTGTGATCCTGCTCATCGCGGGCATCGCATTCCCGTCATTGTGGCTTCCGCACCCGTAATTCTGCAAGCGGGCTGGGGCCCGCATTTTCCTTTTTCCCTTTCCTTTTTCCTCTTTTCTTTTTTCCTCTTTTCTCCTTCTTTTTCCCTGGCCGAATAGCGGAAGTACGACGTCAAACCGACCGAAACTTCACAAAAGGCTTAAATATTAGGTGGGAGTGATTGAATCACAGAGGGAAACAGAAAAAATGGCATAATTCAGGAGGTCTCAAAAAAGCGAAATTTCTTCGTATTTTAGCTCATTTTCGAGCTACTTAAATATCACAAAATTCAATAGCATACCAGAGTAATGAAGTGGGAAAGATGGACGAATCAGAAACCACATCAAGGATAAAGAAACCGGCTACTGACAGGCTCAACTTCAGGGGCCTGCATGAGCCGGAGAACTCCCTGAGGTGGAGGAGGGAGGACCCTTCTGAACGGGAGCAGCCGAATGTGGAAGAGGAGATAAGGCCACCGGTGACGATGTTGCATTTCAGCGAGCTCCAAAAGAACAGGCCATCCCAAAACACGGATGATGAGCCGGCGATCCAAGTGGAGGACATGATGGCAAATGCCAAGGCGAGCAGGCCTAAGGCACCAGAGAGAGTCAGAGCGAAGAAGGTGGCGGTTGCAATTGAGAAGAAGATTGCAGAGATAAAGAAGGCTGAGGAACCAATATCTCCAGAGACCGGCCAGCCGGAGGACCTGACCGAGAAGAGGAGGCCGAAGCCACACATCATAGCACAGCCGTTCCTGAAGCCGGTGGAGGCGCCGAAGAGTCTTGTGCCCCCGAAGATGGCGGATGTCCAGAATGCAGGGGTGCAGAAGGAAGTTGGCGTGCCAAAGGCGGACGACAAGCCAAAGGTCACCATGACGAGCGAACAGGTTAGGAACATAAACATCGGGGTGCACATGCGCGAACTGATACCAAGGCTCAACACATGGGACCCGAGGCAGCAGAGGATACATGTCAATATTTTCAAACATTGGGGAGTTTCAAAGAGGGCGCTGAGCCTGGCTGTTCAGAAGCCAGCGGTCACCCACATGAAAGATGAGGGAGAGGGGCGCCACGTACCGGCGGTGGTAACCGCAATACTGCTTGGAACCGAGCTCATGCAGGTCGCGGAACCAACGCTCCTGACCGCCCCGAGCGAGCCGAAGATCAGCAAGCTTGATGAGAGCAGATATGCAGTCTTCAAGAACATGAAGCAGAGGTCCAAGCAGCCGGCGGCCGCGGGCGTGGAGCTGCCGACATCGCTGCAGCAGATCGACACCAAGCATCTCAGGGAGGCGGCGCAGTCTGCGATGCAGAGGCTCGTGGAGTTGCTCCCGAAATGAGCTGCTAATCCCAAGGCTTAAATGCTGTTCCGTCAAATACTTACCACTGAAACCACAGCGGGGCTGTGGGCTAACCTGGTATACTGCCAGCTTCGGGAGTTGGCGATTCGAGTTCAAATCTCGACAGCCCCACTTTCCCTTTTTATTTCCGGCAACGGTGAACCGTTTAATAACCCTTCCATCCGAGCCATCCTGTGGTATTCATGCCCAAGACCGGTGCGAAGACGGGAAAAACGAATGGCAGATGCAACTGCTGCGGAGGACGGTGGTGCATTTTGGTGGTAATTCTTGGCCTGATAGCCCTTCCTCTGGTACTAATATGGGCGCTGAACACCCTATTCTCCATGGGCATAATGTACACGGCCCATACATGGCTTGCCGCGTTGTTGGTAATACTGATATTCTCCGGCAAGAGGCGCATGAGGTGCTTCTGCTGCAACAGCTGCAGTTGTGTGCTGGGCGGAAAGAATTGACTTTCGCCGAGGAGATGTATTTTTCTCTCGGAGTAGTGGCATCCCTCCCCCGTTCAAATACGTTTATATTCCTTTAGAATAGAATAGTTTTGTACTTTTTCGTCTGTTCTTGGGAGAGAGGAAGTGATAAAATGTTCGAGATAAAGATAGACAATGCGAAATATTGGAAAAACTGCGTGGACTCTATAGTGAGCTTAGTGGACGAGGGGACCTTCAACATATCAAAGGAGGGGATAACCCTCCGCGCGATGGACCCTTCGGGCATAAGCATGGTCGCATTCTTCATCCCGAGCAAGGCGTTCTCGAAGTATGAAGTCGAGAAGCAGACCGGAGTTGGGCTTAATCTGGACAACTTCAGCAAGATACTCTCCAGCGCGAGGCCGGACGAACAGCTGAGCATGAAGGACAGCGGCAACAAGCTGGCAATAGAATTTATTGGCCCGAACAGCCGCAGGAGGTATAAACTGCCGATGATAGACGTCAAGAAGGACGCCGACAAGGAGCCGAAGATCGCCTTCGAGTCTATGATCGAGGTGAAGAGCGATTCGCTCAAGGAAATACTGAAGGACGCGAACCTCCTATCAACTTATGTGGGATTCAAGACCGACAAGAACTCCTTTATGGTGCTAGCCAAGGGCGACGCCGGAGAGCTGGAGGAGGAGCACCTCAACAATACCGATGCGATAAAGAAGCTCGACGTGAGCAAGGCCTCATCAGCGACATTCAACCTCGAGTACCTCGAGCGGATAATCAGCGCATGCCCAGCCGAATCGGCGGTGTCGCTGTCACTCAAGACGGAGGAGCCGATAAAGATCGATTACAAGATCGGCGACGCAACTCTCGCTTATTTCCTGGCTCCGTACATGGAGTCTTGATTGGAAGATGAGACGATGAGGTTCCTGGTTTTCATTGCCCCGAACAACTTCCGGGACGAGACGGTCTCGATGCTCAAGATGTTCTTCGACAAGTGGGGGATACGGTACCAGCTGACCAGCTATTCGACCAAGGACTGCATAGGGAACCACGGCGCGGTCTACAAGCCCGACATCAACACCAACAAGGCGAGGGTGTCGGATTACGACGGCATAGTTATTGCAGACGGTCCGGGTTTGGATGAGTACAAGATCTACGAATACAGGCCGTTCCTCGACATGCTTCTCCAATTTAACCAGAGCGGCAAGATAGTCGGCGCGATAAACAATGCGATCCGCATCGCGGCGCGGGCCAACATAATTACCAATAAGAAGGTCGCGACGCCCAAGGACCCCGAGTCGCTGAGGCAGGTGCAGCTCTTCCACGGTGTGCCGACCGACAAGGACATTGAGATTGCCAACAACCTGATCACCATATCGAGCGACAACCTCGAGCAGCCGATGCAGGAGCTGCTCCAGCAGCTTGGAGCGATCTGAGCTATCCTATTTATCGCTGAGCATATGAAGGAGAGGAAGGACCTGGTGAAGAAGATAGCTGCCGAGAGGATAGAGCTGCTTTTCGGGCTCTCGGAAAGCATGATAAACGAAAACCAAGGCCTCGCACACAGGTACGTCGAGACCCTCAAGCGCATAAGCACGCACTACAAGGTCCCGATTCCAAAGAAGATGAAGGACAGGATATGCGCCGCCTGCAGGACCCTCCTCGTGCCGGGGTTGAACTGCAGGGTAAATGTCGTAAGTTCGCACAAGTATGTCGCTTACGTATGCAACAGATGCGGGAAGGAGAAGCACCTTCATTACTAATTACTTCGACAGGATTGAAATTAGCTTTTTCCTGTCTTTCTGCGTCAGCTCCGGGTTCTTGGAGAAAACGGGCCGCTTCCTGTGCACCGCCTTGTAGAAAGGGATCACGTGGATGTGGGTGTGGAACAGCTCCTCCGCCCCGCACATGTTGGCGACAACCTGTATTCCACCCATCGGCTTGAGTCTGTCCTCGATACGCATCGCCATCCTCTTTGCGACCACGAACATGTCGCAGATGAAGTTGTCATCCGTCTCTATCAGGTCGACGAAATGCCCCTTTGAGATGACTAGCAGATGGCCCCTGTTGACAGGGAACTCGTTCAGCACCACATAGCACCGCCTGTCCTCGTAGATTATGCCCTGCTTTCGGATATCGTCGCTGCAGAACCGGCAGCATGAATTGTCGACCATCCTATCGGCTATAAATAAGAGAAAAAGTATAAAAAGAGCCCACTACTTATACCTGCCAGGATCATATCGGTATTCCTTAAATGCCTTGACTCCCCCCTCACAATTTGCACCACACATGGGCTTATCCCCCCTTGCGCACCAATGCGTGTTTTGTCGCATACGTAGGTAGAAATTGGTCATGCAAAGCATACGAACGGAGTCTAATCCTAATCCCTCGGTCATGGGATTTCATTTTCGTGTGCCTTTACGAACTCGAACGCCCTCCTCAGGAAATCGGTAAAATCTGTCCTGTTATCATAAAGGCTCTGCAGATGGGCGCGTAATGGATGGCCCTCAATTAGGGTGTCCTCAAATATTTTGTACATAGTGAATTTCTGGTGCAGGATGGACTGTATCCGTGGATCATTTAGGACGATTCCGGGCATCATCTCGCTCAGTTTCCATATCAGATGTGGGGATTGGAACTCGCTTTCGTTCCATGATGGGAATACCTCTTTCCATTTCTCAAAATATATAAAGTGGAGTAGCTCGTGAACGCATGTATCTATAGTCCGTTCAGCAGTGCCCCTGTAAAAGACGTGAAATTCCCTTCTATCAAGGAACCGTGGGCACATGACGTTCAAAGTCAGGGATGCCGTGATAAGCCTGTCCTTGTCTGCCCAGTCAATCTGCAATACATCAGCCAGCGCTCGCATGATTGAATCGTTGATTGCGTCCCATATCACCTGGAAACGACCCACCGCCAGATCCATCCTTGGTTTCTCCTCAACAAACTTCCGGTAGAAGAAATCGTGTGCTGCGCCGACCTTGTCATCGATAGATTCGTGGGCATCCAATCGCCCCTTGAGATCGGGATACTCCCTGTAAAGATTTCTACCGAACCCATACGGCGTCGTGTTGGTAACTATCTGATGGATGTATGGAAAGAACTCGTCAAGCCCGGCTACACGGAACTGCACCTTTGGAATGACCTTTGTTGTAATCACAGTATCACTAAATGGGCCCGCGGAGATTTGAACTCCGGACATCTGGCTTATAAGACCAGCGCTCTAACCAGGCTGAGCTACGAGCCCATCGCAGATTCTCTTTTAAAACAAGATATTTATAGGGTTCGTCGGAGGTCCTTTCTGAGTTTTGCTACGCCGGTGAAACGGATGCCCTTCATCCCAATCTTCCTTGCGGCGGCGATGTTCTCCGCCTTGTCGTCGATGAATAGCACCTCGCCGGGAGGCATGCCTAATCTTTCCAGCACAGCCTTGAATATCCCAGGATTCGGCTTTATTACCCCGAACGCATAGGAGATAAAATAATAATCAAAATCGATATCCCCCATTGCCTTCTTAGTAAGGAGATTCCACCGTTCCCTGGCCATGTTGCTCAGGCAGCCAATTTCATAGCGACTGTGCAGCTGGTTAGCGAGCCGGTGCATCTCCTTGTATTGGTATATTTCACCCCTGCAAAATCTTATGTAGTCGGTCTTTTCCACCGGAAGCCTAAGGAACCTTGCGACCTTCCTGTTGAAGGTCGTTTGCCTCAGCTTCCCGGCGTCTATTGCATGGTCCATGGGAAGACAGAACCTTCTGATTGCCTTCTCGCTCC
Source organism: Microcaldota archaeon (assembly GCA_027365735.1). Classification (GTDB taxonomy): domain Archaea; phylum Micrarchaeota; class Micrarchaeia; order Micrarchaeales; family Micrarchaeaceae; genus JAJZYD01. Next base: position 47,177 of record DAHXLY010000032.1, on the reverse strand, counting down.
TGCCCGTGAGCCCCGAAAGGTAGGCGTAGTAGCTCGCTGCGTCATGATGCTGCAGCGTCTTGTCTATGTCGAAAAGTATCAGCTTTATCACCATGGAATCACGAATACCTTGGATCGGTTCTTATAAAAGGGCGCTCTGCGACCGAGTTATGGCATCGAGTAGTTGTTGTGTATCCACGACGGCTTCACCGGTACCGGCGGCAATTGGCCGGTGAAGTTGTTGAGCGCGTATATCCTTACCGCATAGGTGCCGTTCACGAAGTTTATGCCGGTCGCGTTCTGCGGGTAGACCTGCGTGAATCCGGGCAGCTTGCCTAGTATGAAGCCCCTGTAGTAGTTCGAGGTGTAGAACTGCGACGGCGGATTGACCACGGTGCCGTTGGCGCCGGGCAGGTATATCATCATGTACTCCACGTATGGAGTCCCGCCGACGTTCACCACACCCAGGTAGAAGCTGGACTGTATCACCGCATTGAGCTTCTTCCCGGTCGAATTGTAGAGGCTAAGCACCCCATTCTTGTTCGGGTTGATGTCGACGCACACCGACTGGTTGGAGTAGTTCTGCCCGATTATGAGCGGGGCCTGGACGTATGGAGTGGAATTGGTCGATATCGAGCAGTAGAAGTTTATGCTCTGCGACTGGTTTGACGGGACCAACGCAGCAAGCGGTATGAGGGCGAACTGCGGGTCGTGGGCCTGTTCGCATGAGGATGTTCCGAGGAGGTAGGGCTGCGGGTTTGACGACGCCTGGCCCTGTGCTACGGCGAATGCCTGGGATGTTTCGTTCGCATAAACGCATCCTAAGAAATCAAGCGCTCCCCACTTGGATATCAGGTCCTGGTCGAACAGAACGTACTTTGACTGGTTGGTGTTCATGAAGTTGGCGAGGCTTTGCGGGTTGTACTTGTCGCCCAGGACATAGTGGGCGGCGGTGGCGTAGTCCTCAATCGCATTGGCGTTATCGCCCCTAAGGAAGGCGTTGCTGTTTCCGAACCAGTTGATCCAGTCGCCGTAGTCCCACCACGCCAGCACACGCGGGGCGTTCGGACCTACGTTTTGTTTTATCCACGCCATGGAGTTCAGCCAGTACTGCGGGATGCTGTTGCAATAGATCGCATACCCCATGCTGAGGCCCCTGTTGGATATTGCCGTGCAAACCTGCGACGGAGGGGTCGTGGAGACGACCACAGCCGAGTTTATCGCATCGTAGAAAGTTCCCGACTCCCCGGCTATGATGGTGTGGTTTGAGAGGTACCCTATCAGCATTATGACCGCAAATATGCCGAACATCAGCCAGGCGGCCGTGGAGTTGAACACGGGAGTTGTTGAAGTTGTTGACCCGTCGCCCGCCTTCTTTGCGGTGAGCGCAAGATAGGCGGCGTAGAGCAACGCAGCGAGGGATGAAACAAAGAACAACCCTACCAAGAGCACCGCGTAGGTGGCGGACGTTGTGTATTTGGTGTGTGAAAGGATGCCGTGCGACTGTTCGTCGGTAACCTCCTTGTTCGCGAACTCCCTGAATGCGAACTTTCGTTCCGACATGTAGATGAGCTCTCCGAGGATTATCGCGATGAAGATTATATAGGCCACGCCGAAGTGCGGGAGGTACTTCACCTCTGAGAACCCGGCGAACATCAGCGGCAAGGCGATCGCCATGTAGAGTATGCCGGTCCTGCTCTTCCTGTAGTAGACGCTTATCGCGATGAGCGCGAGGGCGAGCAGGCAGACAATCCATATTATTAGCGGCAACCCAAATGTGCTGGCGCCGATTACCCCGAACCCCTGCGCCCCGAAGTTGTAGGTCAGGCCGGTCGGGATGTACTCCTCAACGGTCATGAAGAGCGGGCTGGAGGGGGTGGTGAACTTGCTGCTGAGGTTGATGTAACCTAATGCCGCCTTGCCGAGCGGGGTTACTGCGATCAGTATGAGGCTGAGCAGGCCGAGGACGACGAATGAAGCAAGCCTTGTATTGAAGTCGAGCTGGCTGATGAGTATCTTCCTCTTCACCATCTCCCTTGGCAGGTAGTCTATCACCGCAATCGCCAGAAGGGCAAGCACCGGACCCGCAAGCGTCAGCGGAATCCCGCCCACTGACGGGATTCTATTCTGAAGGGTTGAGCTGTACGGAAGGTAGACCGCGAGGAATACGATTGTCATCAGTATTATTATCGCGTTGGACCTGTAGAAGTCCTTGGATGTGGTGCCGCGGAGGATGTCCACCGTTCCCTGGAGGAGCATGTAAGCGACGAAAACGCCCATAGTAACGGTGTAATAGTGAGCCCCGACGAAGTTGGCTATGTATGCAATCCCGGCGAGTATCGCAAGCCTTGTGTTCTTCGGGTTCCTGACGCAAAGCATGTACGCCATTATGAAGAAGAACATCGCGAATATGCCCCACGGCTCGACGAGCTGCTCTCCGGCTATGAATGTAGTGAGCAGGACCGGCATGGTTGCGGTGAGAGCCGCGGCTATGAGAGCGATGTGCTCGTTGTACTCGTGATAGACCAGCACGAATATCGCGAACACCAACAGCACAGCCACGATCGGCGGATAAACGCTCCCGACTAGGCTCATGAGGGTGGTGTTAAGCTGCTGGTAGTTTGACCCGAGTGAATTTGATAGCGAATACCAAAACGCCTCGGTGTATGGTATAAGCGGTTCTATCCTGTGGTTGGTCCCGCCGGGCACCGAAGGCCAGGCGGACGGATCGAGCAGGAGCTGCTGGCCGTAGGTAAGGATGTAGTTCGTATCGATCATGTCGAAGTACGGGTCAAATTCGAAGAATGTAGGGGCGGTCGCGATGCCCTGTATCCTGGTTATGAACGTGAGAAGCATGATGAACAGCAGCACAGCCAGGACCCACTGCGGCATCTTCCTTATGGTGCTGCCGTCATGCCCAGCTATATACTGTTTTTTGAAGTCCTTGAAAACCCCCTGCCATACGCAGAGGGCAAATCCTATTATGGAAAGCGCTATGGCATTTAGCAGGTAGAGCCCGAGTGAAAACGAGAAGAAATGCAACGTATTCATGAGGTATGATTCCAACCATACGACCGTAGGGGTCTCCATGAACCCGAGTATGAACCCTATTACGGATATCTCGAACAGGTTCAGCTCCGTCTTCCTCAATAGCGCGAGGGCTAGAAGCATTCCCGGAACGAATATTGTCAGAAATGCGATAATCGCGACTAGAATGGTAGCTGCAAGCATCAACTCACGCATGTGACTTCAAAAGAAGCCGCCCCAGGTATTGTATTGCACGACAAGCCTTATTAAGTTTGGTGTCGACCGAAAAAACAGGTAAATCCTGGCCTGAACGCTATACTTTATTTGCGACCGGCACTCCGACCACCGCCGGAGCGACAGCCCGCGGCTTGCCGTCGGCAAACAGGTAGAAACGCCTGCCATTGAGGGCGGCGCCGGAGTCCGAATAGACGTAGAACGACAGCGGCTGGTTTCCATGCGAAACACCAACCTTCTGTTCTACTGAGGTTTTCTTCTTGAAGAATCCTTGTGGAAGTGGAACAAGCCCTCCCTTTTCATCAATTGTAAAAATACCATATTTGTTCATGCCCTGTCCCGCAATCCAGAACCACTTTCCCTTCAGGGCGTTCTTGAGCTGCTCGTCCTCCATCAGGAGAGAAAAGATTTCCTGGTATGACAGCAGCCTCAGCCCGGCCTCTGAAAGGAGTTTCATCGAATCTGGATGATTTGCCTCTTTTTCAAGGATGTACAACATCTTCCCGGTAGCGCCCCTGACCTGCCTGAAATCGTTTTTGTCAGCCTGCTGTGCCGCCTGCGGCTCCGGTCTCCTCGGCTCGATTGGCGATGGTTCTGCGAGTATCGCGTCCAGGGCCTCCTGGCTGATCGTGTATGGTTTTGGTGGCTTCAGCTGCATACTTCTCTGCATGTCTATCGGTAGGGGGTAGTTTTTCCTGATATTTAATGGCTGTGGAAAAGAACAAAAGCAGGGCTGGGGGTTGTTATTTTGATACCGGTTGCCGACGGCGATTAGGCGTTCAGGATCGCCTTCGGAACCTCGATCTTCCTTATCTCCCTGTCCGGGAAGACCGTCCCTGGCGGCACAATCCTGACCTTCACCCCGATTGCGCCGTACTTCGGGTATGCTACAGCCTCGGCCTCCCTCACCAGCTCCATGACGTTTCCGGCCTTCGGGATGTAACCGACCGACTTCTTGATCATCTTGGCCCTCGCGCCCTTCGCCGCGAGCTTGCCCGAAATTATTATCTCCGCGCCGAGCGCGCCGTTTTCGATTATGATCCTGAGGGCTCCCTGGATTATCTTCCTTGCGTTCAACCCTCGCTCCAGCCTTTCCGCAAGGTCCCTCGCGACCAGCATCGGCTCGAGCATCTTGTTCTCGACCTCCGTGACGTTTATCTGCGGGTTATCGACCTTGAACTTGGTTCTGATCGTTTCCGTGAGTCGGTCGATCGTCGACCCGCCCCTGCCGATCACCTTTCCCGGGTTCAGGACGTGAACCGCAATTCTTGTGAGCACGGGGGTCTTCTGGATATCGACCCTCGAGAATCCGGCTCTCTGGAGTTCCTTCTCGAGATACCTCGATATCTTCAGCTTGATTACAGCGTTATCTATGAATTTTCTCTCTATCGTCATTGCGGCACCTTCTGCTCCGTCTTCAGTTCGCCTTTCTTATCTTCGTACTTCTCCTTCGGCGATTCCTTCTTTTCGAGCGCGATCAGCGGCTTCTTCTCTCCCTTGTGGTCGTGGTCATGGTCCTTGCCCTTTTCCTTTTTCTTTTCGACCTTCTTAGGGAGTGCATATGCGGCCTGAGCCTTCCTAACCATTACCTTCGGGACCTTTGACATCGTGTACTTGATGTGGGTCACCATTGAGTGCTTCATTTTCTTCTCGTTCATTTCTGAAAGGCCCAGTTCCACCCTTGCGAACTCGAGGTCCATCGCCCTTCCTCCGGAGTAACCTGACGGCCCTCCGGTGATCGAGGACGGCCCAACCGACGGGCCCCTCCTTGCGATGATTGTCTTGTTTGCTGAAGCGTGAATCACATACATGTGCTCCGGGTTCATCCCCTTGTTCTTGGCATTCGCCATCGCGTTGATCAGGACCTTCTGGACTATCTTCGCACACCTTATCGGATATCTTCCCTTCTTCCCTCCCAGCTCGTGGCGCGCGCCCATGTTTATGTTGTGCCTTACGTACGGGATTGGCATGCCCTCGTTTATCGTCGCTTCCAGGGTTGCAACTGCCACCGGCACGGTCTTGTACCTTATCGCGGTGCAGACCGCCCCGAGATCCTTGAAGCTGGCGTTGACGTCCTTTATGTTGGCGAACACCACACCTTCACGGTCTTGATCGTATGAATAATTCATGGTATCACTTCACTGCCAGGAACTTGCTTCCCTTCGTCGCCCTTATTCCAGGGGCGCTGTGCTGGACCCTCTTCGTTGTGAATGCGAACTCTCCCAGCCTATGGCCGAGCATGCCCGCGGTTATGTCCACTCTCGAGAATTCCTTCCCGTTGTGGACCAGGAATATGAGGCCGACCCAAGACGGCAGGATGACCGCCTCCCTTATGTGGGTCTTGATCTGCTTCTTCGGGTCCTTCTTCTTTATCGCCTCGACTTTCGCTATCAGCTCCCTGTAGGAGAGGGCGTTCCTCTTCATCGCCCTCCTCTGGCGGGACTTGACCATCTTGACGTAATCCTCCGGCTTGATCGCGGCTGCCTGCGCCGGCATCAAACCCCTAAACGCTACTCGTTCTGCCATTCAATCACTAACCCTTCTTCTTCCTTCCGACTCTCGACGCCGCGATGTGCCCGACCTTCCTTCCAGGTGGAGCGTTGCGGCTCGTCATGCTGCTCTTACCCTTGTGGTGCTGCTTTCCACCGAATGGGTGGTCGACAGGGTTCAACTTTACGCCCCTGTATGTCGGCCAGAGCTTATTGATAGCATGCATAATATAATGGTTCTTTCCCGCCTTGACGATCGGCTGCTCATTCATCCCGCCTCCCGCCACGACACCCAACTGAGCCCTGCAGTCGTTATTGATGACGACCGAATGCTTTGAAGGCATCGCAACGGTCGTGCCATCGTAAGTGTGAGCTGAAATATATGCAGCACCTCCTGCCGACCTGACATATTTGCCTCCGTCTCCTGGGTGCGATTCGATGTTGTACACCGGAATTCCCTCGGGGATGTCGCCGATCCTCATGACGCTTCCGAGGCTGAAGTATGGCTGCGGTCCGACGTGAACCTTGTCGCCGATCCTTATTCCTTCTGGGGCAATGATGTAGCTGAATGTGAAGTCCTCGAAGACGAGCTTTGCGAGCGGGGCTGTGTGGCCGGTGTGGTTTATCAACTCCGTTACCTCTCCGGTCATCTCCTTGTTCTGGTCCTTGGTGTAACTAACGCTGAGATCGAAGGTGAACGGCGCCTTTGTGTAGGCCACGGTTCCCTTTCCCCTTCGCTGCTGCCTCAATCTTTTTCCCATTTATTACACCAACTTGATCTTCGCCGCTATGTCGGTCGCTTTGAAACCCTTCGCGAGCTTTATGTAAACTTTCTTCCTGTTGTCTGGCATGTTGACCGCCCTGACATTGGAGACCTTCACGCCGAACATCGTCTGGAACTCCTTCTTGATTTCCGTCTTCGTCGCCCTGAAATCGGCGATGTAAGTAATCACGTTGTGCCTGTCTATCATAGAGATAGCCTTTTCTGTCGACAACGGGTGGATCAATACTGCCATAATATCACATCAATGCATATTTCTGTAGCGCCTCATTTAGGTTCTTGACTGCAGCCTCGCTCCAGACAGTGATTCGGCCCGGGTTTCCGCCAGGGGCCAACAGCCCCGCTGTTAGGTCGGTGAGCGTGCATGCGTCCACTCCCGGAATGTTTCGGGCTGCCTTGACAAGGCCTTTGTCATCGTGGACCACGAACAGAAGCGACTTCCTGAAGTGTCGTCTCTTTGTGAGTCTCCTGAGACCCTTCCTTCTCTGCGGGTCCTTGCTCTTTTCGAGATCCGCATTGAGCTTGAGTGCTGAGATGATTTTTGTGAGGTCCTTTGTCTTCTTGACCGACTCGAGATCGTTCGATAGAACCAACGGAAGTGGATTCTCGAAGATGTGCTTCATCTTGACCATTTCCGGCCTGACAGTGGCGGATATCGCGCATCTGATCGCTTTTTGGTACTCCTTCTGGTTGATCCTTTCTATAAGCGTCTTCTCTATCACGTGCGGGTGAGCCCTTTTTCCCTTCACTGAGGATGGGATCCTCCTAACTGCACCCTGGATTCCGCCTCCGAGTTTCTGCCTCGGCCTGATTGCAATTCCCATGTGCCTTCCGGATCGGTATGAGGACATCGCTCCGTAGTACCTCGCCGTTGTCTGCATTCCCGCGAGAGGATAGTGACCCTTCGGCTGGAGCTTGAGCGTGTTCTCCGCGAGCACGGCCCTCCTGATGAGGTCTTCGCGGACCTGCTCTCCGAATGCCTCTGGCAGCGGGATGGTTTCCTTTTGGGAACCTTGCAGGGTCAAAACTTTTGCGTCCATGAATATCACGATCACTTACTTGCTTATGTACTGAATCTTCGGCTCCTTCACGCCCTTGAGGTTGCGGTTCCTGATCGACTTCCTGAGTCGCACCATTCTCTTCGCCGGCCCGCCGACAGATCCGTCGACGACGATGTAGTCGTTTGAAATGAGTCCGTAGTTCAGATAACCTCCTGAAACGTTAACCTTGTCAGCGTCGGCCTTCGCACCCAGCTTTAGCAGGCGCTTGTTGTGCTCTGTCCTGTAGTTGAATCCCATCTGTCCCGCCCTCGGGATTGAGTAGAAAACCTTTCCTGATCCGAACGCCCCGAGCGGACCTCCGTGGCGGATCTTATTTGTGGCTTTGTGGAAGTTCCTCTTGACTCCGAACCTCTTTATCGGGCCAGCCCATCCCTTTCCCTTTGTTATCGCCATGACGTCGACATATTCGCCCGGCTTGAAGACGTCCGTGGCCTTTATCTCCTTGCCGAGGAACTTCGTGACGAAATCGAACTTTTCCTGGACCGTATTCCCACCGACGGCGGATTCGAACTTGACTGGATGGTTCTGTTCGGCGCCCTTCAGGTCCTTTGGATATGCGACCACCAAAGCAGCAGCGTCGGTGTAATCGCCGATCCTCTGCTTGAATGAATCGAGCTTGCTTTCGTCATGCTGGATCTTCTTGATGTTGAGCTTCTGTGCTACGGACTTGTTAAGCACCTCGGTCTTGGTGGTTTTGTAATGTGTAAGCGGGTCCTTTCCGTACAGCCTGATTCCGTAGACTTCCATTCTCGGAACCTCGAGAAGCGTGCACGCCCTCGAGATTTCCTGGTTCTTCGACGGGCTGTCTGAGTCGTCGACCATCATCAGGTGGGTCATGCCCACCTTGAATGCGACGAGGCTCGCCATCGTCTGCTCCTTTATCTTCGGGTTCGCTCGCGCTCTTGGAAGTCTGCGTTGCGCGCGTCTGTGCGGCCAATATTGGAGTGAACCGTGTGCCATAGTTAACACAAGCAAAGCTATGTTGCTATTTTCCATCGATTCGCGCACGGCAATGAAGAAAAGTCGGGATTTTTCTGCGCCGTGCCAACGTCGACAGTTAAGATACTATTAGTGGAGGGGGGTTTATAAAGTTTGCCATTTTGCGGATTTGAGGCATGCACATACAATAACTATAAATAGGAAGTTGGAGTGAGATTGGGGTGTGAGATTGGGGTGGTCGTATGGCAGTTACGAGAAAGTTAGGTAGCTTTTCAGCTGAGGCGGTGGTGCAGGACTCAAGGCAGGGGGAAGAAGAAAAGATTATGAGTACACTTAAAATGATAAAACAGCTCAAGAATCCGCTGAGGCTCGTGCGCGAAGGCCAGAAGTTATGGGGCAAACCACTTTCCGACGAGATGGAATACCGTCCGAGGCTGGAGGTTGCGAAGAATAAAAACACCCCCACAGCCTACCTGCTTTATCTTTACAGATATGTCAACCAGCACGTCACAGACCCCTTGGGCAGAATCCCCGGACCGCGTCAACCGCCAGCATTTGTCACGCAGGAGATAAGAGACGCGGCGTTTGCACAGCTGGTCAAAAGGGATTTTGATCTTGACAGCTACGAGGAGAGCGTGCTGGATGAGAGGGTGAAAAAGCTTCTTTATGGGCAGCTTGATGCGGAGAGGGTAAAATACTTTAGAACCTCGCTAAAACTGAAGAAGACGGCCCTGAACTCGGTTGTCGCTGAATTGTTGAGGGCGCAGGCTGACGAAGAAACGTAAGCTGGGATTGGTTTAAATATCTGAAAGCCAGAGTTGTTGCTGATTTGATGGACCTAAACGGGTTTCTGCTGAGGCACGATGCGCTCTTTTCAGCGAAGAAAGTGACCTACGACAGGTACTTCAGGGAGCCGTTCGTGCTTTCGAAAATCAACAATCAAAAGAAAGTTAGGTACGACCAGATCCGCAGCTCAAACCCGCAGAGCGTTGAGGTTTGTTTCCTGAATTTCAAGATGTCGCTCGACATGCACGAGACGCACGATGTGAAATTCTTCGAACTCTCAAAGCAGGGAGAACTTTACGAGCCTGACGTAACGCATCTCATATCCAATACCCTCAAGAAAGGGATGACGTTCGTAGATATTGGCGCGAACAACGGATATTATTCTCTGCTTGCCTCGAAACTCATAGGCAGTGGAAAAGTCTATGCGTTCGAGCCGTCGACCAATGGATTTACGAGGCTGGAGCAGAACATAAAATTGAACAAAGCAAAGAACATCAAGGCGCACAAATGCGCCCTCGGGGCAACCAACGGATCTGGTGTTCTTGGTTTGAGCAATGTTGAGGATGGGTTGAACAGCATGGTGACATCCGCCAGCGCGCCTGAAAAATACGAACAGGTCGAAATACAGCGGCTTGACAATGCGGTAACAGGGAAGGTTGACCTCATTAAGATCGACACGGAGGGATATGAAAAGGAGGTGCTGATCGGTGCCATGGGGGTGCTGGACAGGAACAAGGACGTGAAGATAGTGATGGAGTACAACCACGACGAAATCTATGCGAAGGATAAGGATTACGACGGTGCGATAAACATCTTATTAGGAAAGGGGTTCACCATACGTGAAATACTCGGTGTGGACAGGATAGGAACCAAACCGATAAGGTCGCACAAGGACCTGAGCAGGATGCTAATCAACCTCTACTGCTACAGGGCCTAAGTACCTGCGCCGGCGTTCTCTACCACTTGCACGTCCCTGAAGACCGCGTTCATCGATGCCCGGAGTGCGGTGACGTCTTTTGTCTCTATCACAACCGTGAGCTCGTTCTTCGTCTCGCTCATCTTCACGCCGCTGCGCTTGTGCTCCTTCCTGTCGCCCATAGCGTCGATGTAGCTGATCTTGACCTTCTTAGGGATCTTTATCGTGGTTGAGAATATCTTAGCAACCATCATGCCACCTTTATCTTCTTCTCCTTACCGAACTTCCACTTCGGGAACGGGCTGTTGCGCGAAATGTTTATTTCTTGCGCCGCTGCGGTTCCTCCGTTCATATTTGTCAGGACGAGAATCTTCTTAAACCCGTTTTTGACCGCCATCCTCACGAGATCTTCAATGTTCTTCTCCCCGCGGAGTTCTACGATAGAATCCTTCATCGGCTTCTTTTCGAGCGAGCGTTTCGCTGCCCTCTGGTTTATGAAGTTCCTTGAAAAAGTTATGTAAGGCATGAGCATTACTTTAGCCGCGTATGTTGGACCTTACTGATGGCCTCAGCTTCGTTGTTCCGTATCCGCGCTGGCCGATTCCGCGGTGCTTCTTGCCGATGCTCGTAAGACCCCTCGTCGCGCGGTTGCGCTGCGCAACCACTTGGGCGTACTGCGGATCTGAAAGAATTACCGAGTTTGCCCTTTCGAGCAGGATTACCTCGAAAAACTTAAGCACGCCGGCCTCGCCGACAAAATATGAATTCAGCACCTCGCAGTTCGTGAACTTCCTTCCCGCGCGCTCTTCGGCGATTGCCTGCGCCGACTTCTGCCTCGAGAAGAACCTTCCCGCCTTGGAAGGCTTCCTTCCGCCGCTGTTGGCCGGCCTCTTCTTCTTTCCTCCGCGAACGCTTACGCGCGCCACGACGACGCCCTGCTTCGCCTTGTAGCCCAACTCTCTCGCCCTCGCAATGTTTGTCGGGCCTTCTATCCTTACTATCGGGGGCTCGGCGCTCCACTTCGTGATCCTCGCCTTGTATTCCGGCGACCTCTGCTTGTACTGCTGGATGAAGGTGCTCTTCATCTCGCGGTAGAACGTCATGCTATCAGCTTGGCTTGCTCTGTGGAACAGAGAATTAGCGATTTCTATTTGTTGCAGAAGGTATAAAAAACCGATGCAAAAGCGGCATTACGCCGGGACGCCCATCGTCACGCTGTTAGGGTTCACGCAGAATTTGATGCTTTCGTGTGCCCGGATCCTGAAACCCGTATCGGTGACCATCTCTGTCATGTCGCCAGATCCGGCGAATATCTCAGCGTCGACAATCCTACCCTTCGGCAAGCCGTTCACGAAGAGCAACTTGCCCTTGACTTCCAAGAATTGGCAGTCGAGGAACACGACCGGCACCTCACGCTTCATTAATTTCCTTAGGAACGGAGCCATTGTATCAGTCCTGTTCTATTCAGTCTGGTTTTAAACGTTAACCGCGCGCTAGTGAAGGCACCCCGACAACCACTGGAGCAACATACTGCGGCCGGAGGGAGGCATCCAGGTCGAAACACTTGCCAACGTAGGCGGCGTAGTAGTCCGAATAGACGAAGAACGACAGCGGCTGGTTTCCGGACCATACACGAACATTCTGCTCTGCTGATGGGTTTTCCTCCTTTGTAATATCCCTTAGCTCGCCTTTTTCGTTGATTGTGAACACTCCTTCCTTTTTCATACCCTGGCCCGCGATCCAGAACCACCTTTCCTTCAGGGCGTTCTTGAGCTGTTCGTCCTCCATCAGGAGAGGAAGGATTTCCTGGTACGTCATAGGCCTCAGCCCTGCCTCTGAAAGGAGTTTCAATGACTCAGGATGATTTGCCCTTTTTTCAAGTATGTGCAACGTCTTTCCAGTAGCGCCCCTGACCTGCCTGAAATCGTTTTTGTCAGCCTGCTGCACCGCCTGCGGCTCCGGCTGCGGCGGTCTCCTCGGCTCGATTGGCGATGGTTCTGCGAGTATCGCGTCCAAAGCCGCCTGGCTGATCGTGTAGGGTTTTGGGGGCTTCAGCTGCATCATTCCCTGCATGTCTATCGCTATGGGGTCGTTTTTTCTGATATTTAATGGCTGTGGAAAAGAACAAAAGCGGTGCTGAAGATTGTTATTTTGCGCATTATACCTACAGCTACCAGAGGCTGTTGAGCGCCTCTACGGTCTCGGGGGCGAACTCCTCCTCTCGCCTGGTTGCGACCCAGAAGAGCAGGTGGTCCCTCGCTTCGTGTGCCTTGTCCACCAGGAACTGGTAGATTTCCGATGTTTCGCGATTCCGCCTCTTCTTCATGTATAACTCCATATCGTGCTTCCTGTCCTTCATCCACATCGCAGTGGCAGCAAGCCCGCCTATCGTATAGAAAGCCGCTGCAAAGAACCCCGCTATGTAGACTACGTCGTAGCCAACATGGTCCGCGAGGCGGGAGAACGACCGTATAGGGAAGTTGCCCATGTCCATGAACCCTGCTATTGCGGTCGTAGCGAATAACGAATGGCCCCATTTCACGAACCTCTTCTTTATCGTGAATAGCGTCGGGTACATCGCCTTCTGGGTGTGCTTCTTGTGCTCCTTCCTCTCCTCCAACTGCACAAGCGGGGTGTTCTTTCTGAGAAAGATCTCCAGCCCCTGCAGCTCTTCTCTGGTAAGTGTCCTTTGCAGGAAGGTCTGCGCTCTCCTGTCGAGATCCGCCCTCTCCTTTCTGAATACGATATTCTGCCTGTCCCTGCTGTAGGATTCCATCTGCTGAATAAGCCCTGCTGCGATTTCCGCTGCTCTATGTCTGCCCTCTCTTTGGGCCGTCCTCTGCTGCATTTTCATCCCCCATTTTCTCTCCGATAACCATCAGCTTAAATCCATATTTAAACGACCTGTGCAAATAGCCAAAAAACGAACTTTTTGTCGTCGGAAACTCGGAGGAATAGTGGAACAAAATAATGGCTTAATAAAAGATATGGCCGTGCGAGGCGTAGTAGATCAGAATTGCCAGGAGAGCGTAGGAGAAGTAGAGCATGACCAGTACCCCGATTACTGTTACCGCAACGAGGTAGATGTAGTTCCTCTTGTCAATTATGAGGTGCTCCTCCCTGCTTATCAACTCATTGATTTCCATTGCATCACGGCTGCATCCAGTCAATCTCGTAATACTCGTAATCACTCTTGGGAAGCTCGACCTTTTTAACCTTGTAGAATGTTACGGCTGTCTCGCGGTCGGCTATCGCCACGACCAGCTCGAGCCTCTTGGATTTCGCCTCGGCTATCACCGCCGACAGCTCTGCGCCGCCAATGTACTCGTCCTCGCCAAGGGAGAGCATAGCGTACTTTGGCGAATCCTTTTCGGGGGTCTCGATGTCTCCCGGCTTTCTGTGGTAGAGCAGGAAGTCGATCTCCATCCTCTTCGACCTGCTCTTTCCCGGTATGGCGAGTATGAACGTCTTCCTTACGGAGTGCGCCACGCGGATTGCCCTTGCCCACTCGGAGGTGAGCAGCTTGACGTCGCGCGGGAATACCTGTATCACGTGCTTAGAGTGCACCCAGTTGTCGTCAGCGCTGTTCGGCTTTGCGCCGGGGAAGTAAAGCCTGAAGTGGGTACCGAACTTGAATCCGGTCTTGACCACGTACCCTTTTCCCCTCCAATCAGCATAAACGTCGTAGAGCTTCTGGAAGTCACCCCTCCTCTTTTCAGCGATACCGACGATTTCAGACCTGGAGAGATTCGTCTTTAACACTCCCGCGTCGATCAGGAACACGGTCTCGAATATATCGAGCTTGTTTAGCGCACCCCTGTCACCGAGCTTGTATGTGCCGTACTGCCCGAACCAGTTCTGCTCATAGATTTCCTTCCCGACCTTCTGGTCATCGATTATCGTCGTAAGATCGCGTGGAAAGAACATCCCACTGATGCTGCGGGTCTTCAGTTTTTGCTCCGATGCGGGGTATTTCACCGTCGAAATCCTACCTCCCTGCCACGGCCTCACACTGGTGCTTTTCTTTATTATCAGCCCTCTCTCCCTCCAGTCCTTGTAGGTAAAGTACTTCGCCATGCTTGCCCCGACCCGCTCGGCGAGCTCGTTGAACCCTATGGCTCTTCTGTTTTGTGTGCACCTTGCGTTCCTTACGTCGACGAGATACAGCGCCTCCTCAGGCTCAAGATAAAGAGTCCCGCCCTCGACTGCACCAAAGTGCCCTTTCTTGAGGAGGTCCTTAGTGGACTGGTCGCTGGCTGCGACGCGCTTACCTTCGGTTAGTTCAAGCAAAAGCATTCAACCACGTTAGTGTATGTTGGCTTTTATAGGTATGAGAAATCGCGATATTTAAGCTGTGTGGTTAGATGGTTCTGTCGACGTTGACGGTTTGATAGTGTTGGTCATTACCTCTGCGATTTCCCACACGCCATCGTAGGACCTTTGTTGTCTGATGAAAACCCTTTCATCGCCACCTATAATCCAGAAACAGCTTCGTATGGCATGGCTGCCGCCTTCGCTTCGTAAAGCATGAGACCTTTCCATTCGCATCTTATTATTATCTATTATAATCCAATGATCCACACGCATTGGCGCTCTTCTAACTTCGCCATTCTTTAACCCCAGAAGCCATCCGTGGTATTCGGAGAGCTCTGATGGATAATCCAAAAGTATCTTAATTTTAACGCCACGCCCGTCAGCATCCGTCAACGCCTTGCGGATTGGTGGTTGGCTAATCAGCCCAGATGTCAAACCTGTGCTTATCGAGATTGAACATTCGGCTTTTGAAATCCAGTCGGCTATGCTTGTTGCCGCATGTCCTGGTGACTCCAAGGCACCATCGCGGTACTGCAGATCGCCCCGTTGTGCTGTTCCCGGCGCACCTAATGCTCTACCACCTAAAGCTTGCATCATACCCCTGAAGTAATTTGACGAACAAGATATTTAATATGGTGTTTGAATCAGACGTTCGCGCCGTGCATGCTGGCAATCATGTCCTTCTCAATGTCCGACAGATTTGCCGGGAGTATCATCATCGTCGGCCCCGACGACAGCTTTAATTTCTTTGCCTCCTCAATTGTGGTGAAAGCAATCTTCTGATCGGGCCATCCGACCCTGTGCATCACAAACACCTTCGCCCTGTCGTTGATTATTCCCTTCTTGTACGACTTCTCCCCCTCCTCCAGCACGCGGATCGCGTCCTCGACGCTCATCGAGCTCTGGGTCGTGGGGTTGTAATCGAACAGCAGGAAGGTGTGGTAGTTGTTCATCTGGTTCTTGTTTATCGTCTCGTAAAACGACACCGGCGAGTAGTGCTCGTGCCACGTCGGGATCGTGCATGGGGCGCCGAACCGGTAGAAGTCGAGGCCGCTTGCTCCGATTGCGGCCGTGACTATCGACGGCGAGTGCACCACCTCCGTCTTTATGGACTGGCTCTTCGCCTCGATGAACAGTATCTTGTGCGTAGTAGCCATCAGCGGGTCCCCTCCCGTAAGGACGGCTACATTGCCGCTCTTCGCCCGCTCCATTAGCTTGGACGCCTTGCCCTCTAGTTCGGACCTGCTGAGTTCATGGACCTCCCTGCCGACGAGCTTTGATATGTACGCGGCGCGCTCATCGCTGATGTAGCTCGTGTACCTCTCGAAAAATATCTGGTCGCACTTCTTGCACGCTTCGATCCCGTGCAGCGTGATATCCTCCTTCTTTAGGCCGATGCCTATGAGATAAAGCATTCTCTCACAAAACTAGTCCTTTATGCCGTCGGGCGTCACCTTTATGACACACTCACCCTCGGGCTGGCTCGGCGAGTCGACCAACCTCACTATTCGCTTCTCCTCCTTGCTCTTTCGCATGTACATCCTCGTCGTGGCCGCGTGGGCGAGGACGTTTCCTCCGATTGGCGTTGTTGGGTCACCGAAGAGTATTCCCGGATTGTCCATGACCTGGTTGGTCACGTAGATAGCGATGTTGAACTTGTCGGCGAGCGCCTGGAGCCTGTGGACGTGCGAGTTGAGTTTTTGCTGCCTTTCTCCAAGCGCGCCCCTTCCGAGGAACTCCGCCCTGAACAACGATGTAAGTGAGTCGACAATTATGAGCTTGATGTTCTTTTCCTGTATGAGTTTCTCCGCCCTTTCGATCGTGAGCATCTGCTGCTCCGTGGTGATCGCCCTGACGACGATTATGTTCTCAAGTATCTTCTTCGGGTCCTGCCCTGCGGCTTTGGCCATGCCTGCAATTCGCTCCGGCCTGAAGGTCCCTTCCGTGTCGATGAAAAGCACCGCGCCCTCAAGGCCGCCGTCCTTCTTCGGGAGCTGCGCATTTACCGACAGCTGGAATGCGATCTGCGACTTTCCGCTCGAGAACTTTCCGTATGCCTCTGTGATTGCGTTTGTCTCAACCCCCCCACCTATCATCTCGTCGAGGTCCTTTGAGCCGGTCGTGATCCTGCCTATCTCCTTTCTCCTTTCGAGTATCGTATCTCCGGTCTCGAAGTTGATTGTCGTCGACTCTTGGGCGGCTTGGATGGCCTTCTTCGCCGCCTCGACGCTGATCCCTGAAAGCTCCGAGAGCTCGTGGGGCGACTTTACCGCGACCTTGTCAAGGGTGTCGATGCCGAAGCTCCTGAGCTTCTCTGCCGACGTCTCCCCGATGCCGGGCAAATCCTCTAGCTCCCTAATCGCTTTGTCCTTTGCCATGAAAGCACTCGATAATAAGCTGCAGTCTTTTATGAACGAATAAGTATTTAAATGTTTGAAAACATAGCACTGCGACGGAAAACGCTGTCTAAGCGTCGGTCGTACAAACTGGAAAGCCAATGCTGGCTTTATGCTTTATACTAAAAAGAAATAGGCCCCGGGTTTTACACCGGGGCAAGGCGACCAGTTTCTTTCACGACCTTCCTTTTACAGAAAATCCGTGATAATAAAGGGAAGGTAGTTATTAAATACATTTTGTGACGTTTAGGGAAGACCGGAAAAATGATCGATTTGTGGAAGTTTCTGACGTCAATTCGAATAATTTGGAAGGTAAAATAAAAACAGAAAAACATACAAAAAATGGATAAAATGGACATACTCACACTCGACATACAGGGGGTCGCCCTTGCGTTCGTAATCGCGCTGGTGATGCTCTATTTCGGCTCGGCTACTTACCTTGGTCCGAGGTTAGGGCTTTACTACGTGTTCGTTATGCTCTATTTTCTGGCCCTCAGCGCGGTTGCCACCCGCAGCGGGGAGGAGTACAAGAGGAAAGCCAAGCTCTACCAGGTCACCCGCGGGGTGAAGAACGTCCTCGCCAACGGCATGGGGCCGCTCCTTTTCACGATCGCGGTCTGGTACGCGGCCCGCTACCTGACAAACAGCGTCACCACGATGCTGATTTACGGGTTCATTGCAAGCGTCGCAGCCGTCACGGCGGACAAGTTCAGCAGTGAAATAGGTGTGTTGAACGGCACCCCGACCTCGATAATCACCCTCGGGAAGATCAAGAAGGGCACGTCGGGCGGGATAACGCTGCTCGGCCTTTTCGCGGGCACAATTGGAGCGTTGTTGATCGTAATCATCGCCCTCTTCACTTACATTTACCTATTCCCCAACCTGGCCTGCTCGCTAGCCAAGGGCTGCGCTCTCTCGCTGAAAACCCTGGTAGCGATAATCGCGATGGCGATTGGGGGATTCGCGGGCACGGTGGCCGATTCGTACTTCGGGGTCTTCGAGGAACGCGGGATCGGCAATAAGTACACCTCCAACTTCCTCTGCAGCATCATAGGCGGGTGTGCCGGGATTGTCGCATTTGTGCTGCTCTAACATCAGGGCTAAATACCTTATTCTTCAGAAACACACTAAGCAATGCGCAAGCCCGCGCTATACAAATCGGTACTATTCCTGACGGTGAGAGCATGGATACGAGAACAAAAGTTAGACGCAGGATTAGGGTTAGATACAGATCGCGACGCGGTCCAGCAACAAGCGGAGAGTACATACGGCAGCTCATGGAGCTCCAGAGCATAAAGGCGCGCAAAAGAAAGCAAGCAGCGTAGGCGCGTGGCAAAATAAAGGTGGTGGGGGCACGTCCCATGTCCGAGAAAACATCATGTTGAAGGCACTTACCGGCGCTGGGACAGTCCACGCCTCCGCCACAGTAGTATAACGCGGCTCCAGATATTTACGCCTTGGCAAAACGGATTACTGTACAGTATGACGCGTGTCTAAAATACGCCAGGGTAGGGATTTGAACCCTAAAGCCCGTAAGGGCACCGGTTGGCCTGTTCGCATCACAAATCAGCTCTTGAGATTTTGAAAATTCAAGACCGGCGCATTACCGGATTCTGCCACCCTGGCATGCGAGTATGATGGGGGGCTAAATATTTATAACAACCCCTGAGCGGGCTTTTTCTTGACTTTCAGATTGGTGATAATTTGCAATACCTAAACAAAAACTTTGGACTATTAGTGAAAATAGGAGGGGTGCTCCTAAACGACGGCACATTCAGGATCAAACTTGGTAGATACATAAGCTTTTTGAAAATGGGCAATAAGGTGATGTTGGACCATAGATACACGCGGGCGATCAGCAATTGGCAATGGCCGAGGAAATACGGCACGTTCGAATTGCTGCCGGACAGCGAACCAAACCCGCACATCCTCATAGTTGGAATGAGCGGATATGGCAAAAGTACGCTGTGCAAGCAGCTCATAATGGAAGTGGCGCACGCGGGAAAGAAGATTATGGTGTTTGACGTCCACAATGAACATTCGGACGTAGTAAGAACTCTTGGTGGTAAGGACTATGATGTCGCAAGAGTCGGCATAAACATAATGGCGCTCGACGGGGTAAGCGTGGAGGAACGGATAGGCGAGCTTGTTGGGCTCTTAAGCGAAGCATACCATCTTGGCAATATACAGGAACACCTTCTAAAGGAGTGCATGTGGTACACCTACAAACGGTTGGGTGCGTACAGCCACAAGTCAGTAAGGCTTGATAAGACCCCGATGATAGCTGACCTGATGGATGAGTTGGCGATCTTTATCAGGCACACAAAGTTGCCGACAGAACGGAAGTCCCTGCTGAGCCTGCGCAGCAAGTTATCGACGCTCAACACAAATGCATTCAACGGCAATTTCGTGACGCTGGAACAGCTAAAAGGTTCCATATCATCGTTCTCGCTTGCAGGATTAAGGAATAGGGAGGCGAGGACTATATACATAAACGAGCTCCTGAAAAGACTTTACCTTTCCATGAAGGAGAATGCCAGGGAGGAAGGAGTAAAATACTACATACTGCTCGACGAAACCCAGTTCCTAATAGGAACCGGAAATCTCGCTGGGGAACTGATAAGAAAAACGATAGAAGAAGGTAGAAAGTATGGAGTTGGATTGATAATCGCCACGCACTCCGCAAGTAACCTCCACAAACAGATAGTGGCAAACGCCTCGACATTCATAACCTTCCACTCAACTGAACCTGAGGAAATAGAATATGTGTCCGATCTTTTAAGCTTCGGGAGGAGGGACGCCGCTGAAGAGATAAAGAATGCGATGGCAAATTTGGGACAGCACGAAGCTCTAGTAATTAAGGCTGGGATGGGCGCGCCGGCAATGATTGCAACAAGAACGGCTATGGAAATCCATAGGGAGATAAGATTTCCAGAAACAGAGTTAGGTCAGGAGAAGGCGCGTGAGGATTATATGTTAGAGTTTACACGAGGGCCAGTTAAAAAAGAAACTTTAGATGAGAAATTTGGAAGTAAATGGCAGAGAATGACAGACAGGTTGATAGCTGACGGCAAAATGGGCAAAGTTATATTCCATAAGAAGGATGGAGATGAAGTTTGGTACGCTGCACGTTTCGGTAGCGTGACACCCGAACACGAAATCTGCGTGAGGAAAATAGCTGACGTCCTCAGGGAAAAAGGAATAGAGTGTGAAACGCTGACCGCTGGTGGAACCCCAAAGCCCGACATAAAGGCATTCGTAAATGGAAGTAAGCTCGCGATAGAGTATGAAACAGGAAGAAAAAAGCAGGGCCCAGATGGAATAAGAGAAATAAAGGAAATGCTCAGTAAAAGGACAGATTATTTTGCGGTGGTGATGTTTGTGAACGAGCGGTTCGAGTGGTACAAGACCAACTTCAGCAGCAACAAGGTCGTAGTTTTGCAAATGGCAGATTTAGAAAACTTTGCCGCCACTCTGGCAAAGACGGGCGAGATAAATATTTATAACCCGCCAAACCCAAGTAATCAGGAAGCTGATTCAAATGGCAAACAAGCTGACGGCGGTTCTGAAGCTGACAAGGATAGAGCACTCGCTCCTGTTGATGGTGGCGGTGATAGCCGCGGAGCTGATAAGTGGTGGGATACCCCGGACTGGCGTGATGATAGCCAGCCTGCTGAGCCCGGCGCTGATCAGCGCGGGGTCGTTCGCGATAAATGATTATTTTGACGTAGAGGCAGACAGGTCAAACAAAAGGACTGACAGACCGCTGGTCTCGGGCGCGCTCAAACGGAAGAGCGCGCTCTGGATCGCGGCTTTCTGCTTGGCGGTCGGGCCGCTCATCAGCCTTTACATAAACATGACCGTGTTCATAATCGCGGTCCTGTTCTCAGTGCTTGCATATCTGTACAGCGAGCGGCTGAAGGACATGCTCTTAGTTGGCAACATTTATGTGGCGTTCACATATGCGATACCATTCATTTATGGAAACTTCGTTGTCGCCGCGGCATTGAGCGTCAACATCCTCCTCATATCCCTTTCCATTTTCCTAATCGGACTGGCGCGTGAGATATACGGGATGATACGCGACAAGGAGGGTGATATAGCGGCAAGAAAGACAAAGAATCTGATATCCTGTATCGGAGAGAGGAGGTCCGCAGAATTCGGGTTAATCCTCACAGTCGAGGGGATAATCATCAGTATGTATTTGTTTATCTACCAGACCCCTTTCAAGTTCAACCTCGCCTTCATGCTGCCGATAACACTGGCTAACCTGTTGATATTTTACATCGGTGTTGGACACATATCCCATGCCAACAGTGGCAGCAGGAAGTGGTTCGACAGGGCGAGGAATCTGAGCTTCGTAGGAATGGGAATAGCGCTGCTTGCATATCTGCTCACGGGGCTTGGACTATACCTGATTATCTAAATTCAATCAGGCAGGCGCCTCCTGCGGTGCCTTGCTGTTGTGCTGGTTGTGCCTTGGGGCGCCCATTCCGCCCTCGCTCTTCGCCTCGAAGTCCTCGAGCCTGTGCTTGAACTCGGAGTTCTCCTTTATCTCCCCTCTGGACTTCAGGACCTCCCTGGCCAATAAGTAGTAGACGAACGCAAGCGACCTCCTGCCTCTGTTGTTAGCCGGGATTATCAGGTCGACGAACTTCGTGGAGTTGTCAGTGTCGCTGAGCGCGATTATCGGGATGTTCTTCATGCTCGCCTCCTTTATTGCCTGTTTCTCGTTTCGGGAGTCGCTGATGAGTATTAGCTTGGCCTCCATGTAGTCGTCGCGGTGCGGGTTGGTGAATATTCCCGGAGTGACCCTGCCCTTGATGAACTTCGCTCCGATGATGCTCGCGAACTTCTCCGCTGCGACAATCGCGTAAATCCTCGAAGCGGTCACGACCACCTCCTTGGGGTCGTACATCGCGAGCATCTTTGCCGCTACCGCGATCTTGGCGTCAATTGTCTTAAGGTCCAAAAGGTAAAGACCGTC
This sequence comes from Microcaldota archaeon, assembly GCA_027365735.1. GTDB lineage: Archaea > Micrarchaeota > Micrarchaeia > Micrarchaeales > Micrarchaeaceae > JAJZYD01. The sequence goes on along the minus strand of DAHXLY010000032.1, from coordinate 25,268 downwards.
CTCCCTGACTTTGTAGATGAATCTCTTCATGCCCGCGGACTTGACCTTCGTTGCGATATGTATTCCCACCTCTAAGTAATCATTCTGGTTGGCGAGGAACTGCGATATCTCTCCCGACTCCTGCGTAGGCTCGGGCATGTCGCGCGTTTCTTGCATCGTTTCTTCAGACATCATTGCACCATCAAATGGGGTCGCCGAGATTTGAACTCGGGTCACCACCACCCCAAGGTGGTAGCCTACCAAGCTAGCAGACGACCCCGCGTTCAATCCTTTGGCTTTTTCATATATTAAATGTTTGTAATCACTTCTTGTTCAGCGTGATGAATTCGTCGATGAGCTCGGTGTTGCTTATGAACATCCTCCTGCAGCAGTACCTCTTCACTCCGAGGTCATCCAGTACCTTCCCTGCGTCCTCCTTATCGTGGTTGACATGCTTGTCGTAGTCCTCCCACTTGTCCGCGACAACCTTGCCGCATGTGAAGCAACGCACTGGCATCATCATAGTAATTCACCAAATATTATCTATACGAAGTCTGGAATCTCGCACGAGCCTTTGGACCCATGAACTTCTTAGGCTCGACTCTTCGCGGGTCGTCTATCAACAGCGCCCTGTCGTATGCGAGGTACTCCTTCTTCAGTATCTCGCTGCCTGAGAATGTAACCAGTCCCTTCGCGATTGCACCACGGATCGACTGCATCTGCGAGCTCGTCCCACCCCCGTAAACGTTGACCTTTATGCTGACCTTCTTTGCGACGTCCTTTGCCGCGTCTGAAATCGTAAGCGGCTCCATGATCATATCGCGCACGATATCGAACTCAAGCGCGTTTATGTCCTTGCCGTTTATCCTGATGTCGCCATTGCCCGGTCTGACTGATGCTCGGGCTACAGAGGTCTTCCTCTTCGCCCTTACGCGGATCGTCTTGTCCTTCTTCGGAGCGGCCTTTCTCTTGACGACCTTCTTCACCTCGCCAGGAGCGGCGACGGCCGCTTGGGTCGGGGTTGCCTCTTTCTTCTCTTCGGCCTTCATTGGTTGTGGCTCTGCCATGATCATTCACGTGTGTATCCAAGCAACTTGGACAGTTCCGAAACCCTCATGTAGTCGGTGTACAACTCCTTTGGGTTCTTCGTCTTTATCTCTATAGGCTTGACGTCCTTGAACGCGTCGGGGACGCCGTTGAACACCATCAGCCTTTTGTACGCCGCCTTTCCGCTCGGCTTCTTGTGGTACGGAAGCATTCCCCTGACGATCCTCCTCACCAACATGTCCGACCTCCTCGGCCAATACGGCGAGTGCTCAGGGTTCTCCTTCTCCTGAAGGTTGAGGCGCGTCTTGTACTTGAGTATGATTCCCCTCTTGTCGCCGGTGATAACGCTCTTCTCGGCGTTGACCACGACCACCGACTTGCCGAGCATCAACCTCTTCGCGACGGTACTGGCGAGCCTGCCGAGCACCTTGTCGTTCGCGTCGAACACCTCGGTTTCCTTTGGGTTTGGCATCTTCATGAATATCACACTAACAGGCTGATCTTCTTCTGGCCCACAAGGTCCTTTATCCCGATCGCCCTGCTACCAGAGCTCTTGATTGCCGACAGCGCGCCGGATGAATACTCAAGCGCAGCGATCGTGACCTTGTGCTCGAGCTTTCCCGTCGACAGGATCTTGGCCGGAACGACGACAACTGCGCCGTCCTCTGTGTATTTGTTAATCTTATGAAGCGAAACCGCCTTTCTGGATCTGGATGGAACTGCGACAAGGTCGTGCACCCTCTTGAACAGCGCGGGGTAGTTCTTGCCGCGGCTTGCCTCGTCTAGGACCGCGAGCCATTCGCGCACGTTTGCCTTTTCGGGCGATATCTTCGTCATCTCTTCACTTCCTTCTTGAACTTTATGCGGAGGCAGGGATTTGAACCCTGGCAGTCCTACGACACTGAGCCCTCAACCCAGCGCATTTGACCAAGCTCTGCCACCTCCGCATTTAACGTCAGCAAAATCAGAGTTTTTTGGACTCCTTCTGGAGCTCCTTGATCTCTTCTTTTATTGCTTCGAATGCCTTATTAATGATTTCTTTCGGTGGCATCTGGCCAAATGATTCAACATAAAACTCATAGTTCTTCTCACCCTGCTGGTCGTAGGTAATGAGGCCCGGCTGGAACTTCGAGTGCTTCGTGGAGCTGGCGAGGATTGCCTTGCCGTCGAGCCTGAGCCTCTGGCCATCACCGAGCTTGATGATTGGAATCTTTTCGTTTGCAACCTTGACATCCTTGTCTTTGGTCTCAAGCTCCTCGGACAGGACCGTCTTTGGGCCAGTCACATCGAGCGTGAACAGGATTTCGTCAGTGTCACTCGTTCCCTTGGCGGGGGTCTTGAGCGGAATCAGCCCAATCCTGTGAGCGATGAACTCGTCGAACATAGCGGTGGTGTTTTCGTAAACCGTGACCTTGTCGATGGCAAAAGACTTAACGGAGTTGATGGCAGCTCTTCGCACCGCATTGGCATAGCCGAGTTGTGCATCTTTGAGGGTGAACTTGTATACCTCATCGTTGCTCTCCTGTACTTCTATCTTCATGCATTCACTTAGGAACGGATTTACACATCGACAATCACGATAAGCCAAGCTGACACGTCGATATGTGCAGTTTGTATTTTATATCGTAATATTTATATATTGTGGTGATTTGCGGAATGATTGGGTGCACCGAGAAGCACCCCAACAGAACGCTAATTAAACCCTATTTCGAATACTCTGTGTGATGATTTGAGCTTCGAGAAGTTCCTTGAGGAGAACCTTGCTTCGCCCAACTTCAATAGGGGAAGGTTTGTGTACAACTTCAAGGAGCGCCAGAACATATCGGCATCGAGGCTCGATTCGGACTCCGGATGCGTCTACTCAACCCTGGGGGAGACGTGGACCATAAAGTTCTCGGAGAAGGAGGGGAAACGGTACATTGCCTGTATAGATGTGATACACGACCTTGTGCTGAGCGTTTATGACGTTAATTCCTCTACTTTGATCGTCCACAGGTTCGGTGAATGGAAGAAGGAGAGAGATGACCAGCTTGCGAAACAGTTGGGGTCAATCAAGGGAGCAAACCTCGAAGCGAGGATTATTGGGATGCAGCACAACGAGTTCTACAACTCCCTCATAGCCGCATTTGGATTCATTAAGAGGAGTAGAATACCCCTCGTGGAAATAGATCTCTTCGGCAACGAGAGGAGGCATGTCGCGTTCGACGCAAAGACAGGAATCAGCTTCGACGTGCTGGTCAACAACAAGCCCTACAAACCTGGGGAGCTGTTGTGGCAGGCCGCACCGGAACAGCTGCAGAGAAGCATGATGACCGCGCCCCCTACGCAGGGTGCACAAAAAAGATCAGAAAAGTAAGGTTTATTTTGCAAATTTGGATGGTCTCAAATTCACAATATTCTTTAACAAAACGTTGTTTAAAAGCAACCTTTAAATAGTAAAAAGGGCTATATTACATCAGGCGGAAGGCTGATGAAGGTCAATTTTATGGCGAAAGTTAACAAAAAAGCGTTCAAGGAGCATGTTTCCAAGGGCCGCAAGGGCAAGGCTGCTGCAAGGCATGCAAAGCCGGTGCGGGCGACCGTAAGGAAGGTTGCCAAGAGGTTGGTTGTGAAGAAGCCGGATATTAAAATTAAGAAAACCGCCCAGAAAGGATCGGAGAAGAAGCCCGAACCTACGAAGGTCGGAAGGAGGGAGATAGTGGCGAACCTTTTCACTCCGGAGGAAGTGAGAGCTGCAGTCGGTGAACTTTCCAGGAATGAGGCGGTCGTGGGCTATCTGAAGAAGAACGTCAGCAAGAGGGCGCTTGATGTCGTGAACAGCCTCGATTCCCCGAAGACGGACGAGGCGCTCGCAGAGCAGCTCGAAATGAAGATCAATGCAGTTAGGAGGATCCTTAACATTCTGCAGGGCTACGGCGTTACTAATTACTACATCGCGAAGAACGTGAACGGATGGCTTTCGTTCGCATGGTATATCAACGTAAGCAAGCTGCCACCTTTCCTTGAACACATAAACAAGATAGAGAACAAGATGCCTGCGATAAATGATGATTGCAACGACTACTTCAGGTGCAACAGCTGCTATGATCAAACTAAGCTTGTCTTCACGTTCGACGCAGCTTACGAGCAAGGCTTCAAGTGCGGCTCGTGCAACAAGAACCTGATCATGATGAACAAGCTTCAGGCTTCGCAGCTGCTCCAGAATACCAACAACCAACTCTCAGCAGGAACAGAAGTTACAGAAGCAGAAACATAAGAAGCATCTTTTTATATCCTTTCGATGTAAAGTAGTGTTAGCTCTTTTCTTTGTGTATAGCGAGGTGGGGTAGTCTGGAGTGCCCGTCGGGCTCATAACCCGAAGATCGGAGGTTCAAATCCTCCCCTCGCTATTTCCATATTGGTAGTATCCCTCCACACTTCCAGTATTCCGACTTTTATTTTTACCGAGGGAGACCGATTCCTTATTTATTTCATGAAATGTCTATTTGATTAGTTGCTATATATAAAAACAAACACGAATAGCGGAATAATGGGGTCCCATCTGTAACTGAAATTATCATCGTCTTTAAATTTCTTAACGTGTAAGATTAGTTCAGCTCTATGTTTTTTATCGGTGTTTAATTTGGGAAGTGATATAACTTATGAAACAATCTGGCAGATAACCCAGAGAGAGAAGCAGACGAACGAGCTGCAGCTTCTTCCTAAAACAGTATATGGAGACATCCAAAGCCTTCTCACATCACTAAACACAAAAGAGCCCACCGAAGAAGAGGTCAGCATCAGGAAGAATGTCATGAAGCTAATCGGCGAGCTTTATGAGAGGCGGAAGCAAAAGATACTTATATATGTAGCGTACAAGAAACAACTGCCGCAACCGGCGATACAGAGGGAGGTTGATTTCTACAACAAGGCTTTGGAGCTGGCCAATCGCAACAAGTTTGAGGTTGGTACAGCGCAACCAGAGCAAAGGTCCGACATCCAGCTCCTCATGTCATTGCAGACGATTCCGGAGATCCTGCTCCCGAGCGGGAAGAAGGCGGGCCCGTTTGAGAAGGGCCAGGTTGTCGAGATGGCGAACAATGAAGAGGATATAAAGTTCCTCATCACAAACACAATCTGCAAGAAGGTCTGACATTAACATTAAACAAGGAAGTTGATTTTATGAAGATGGTACGAGAGATGAGCGCATACTGCCCGAAGTGCAACAAGCACACCGACCATTCGGTCAAGCTTTACTCCAAAGGTCCAACTAGCGGGCTCAAGATCGGGAACAGGCGTGCGGTGAGGAAGAGAACCGGTTACATCGGAAAGGTCAAGGGTCAGGCTTCGGTGAAAAAGCTGGCGAAGAGGCAGAAGATTATGCTCACGTGCAAGGTGTGCAAGTATACTGTTGAGCGCGTGGTGGGCAGCAGGACGAAGAAGAAGCTTGAGTTCAACATAGCGTGATTCAAAGATGACTGGCGCACCAAAACAAACGACGCCGCTGGTTGGCGAGCTGGTCATAGCTAATATAAGCAAGATAATGCCGTTCGGAGCGTATTGCAAGCTTCCCGAGTACAACAACCTCGAGGTGTTCCTTCCGATAAAGGAGGTCTCGTCAGGGTGGATTAAGAACATCCACGAATACATCCACGAGGGGCAGAAGGTTGTGTGTAAGGTTGTCTATTTCGACAAGGAGAGACAGACGCTGGACGTGTCTATAAAGAAGGTCACACCTCAGGACTCGAAGAACAAGATAAACATCTACAACCTCGAGAAGAGGCTGAGCGGAATGTTCATGCAGGGCGTCAAGCAGGCGGGGCTCGACGCGCAAAAGGACGATCTCTCATTAGCCGTCATTGCCGAGTTCAGAACTTATACGGAGTTGATGAGGAACGCCACCGACGACACGCCCGCTTTTGTTTCATCGAAGCTCCCAAAGAAGCTCAAGGACACGCTGATGAAGCTGCTCGAGACCAGCAAGAAGAAGAAAAGGTACATAGTCTCGTACATTATGAAGCTCTCGACATTTAACACAAAGAGCGGCGCCACAGAACTTCGTGAAATACTCACTACCATAAAGGGAAAGGGAGTCGAGGTGCTGTACATCGGAGCCCCGAGATACCGCCTCAGCGCCGAAGGGAAGGATTACAACGATGCAGAAGGCAAGATAAAGGCCGCGCAGGAAGTGGTCACAGCAAAGCTGAAGAAGGGAGTTTTCGAGATAGAGAAGGAAAAGCTCAAGAAGGACAAAGAGGACATAATGGCGACCCTCTGATCAGCACCGATAGGTATTAATCGACCAACTGGCAAATCCTACATAGATGAGAAGATGCAAGGAACGCGAATAGTGATGAAGAGGCCTGTCAAGCTCAACAAACCGATAATGATAGTCGGGCTACCAGGCATCGGGAGCGTCGGTAAGCTCATCGCCGAACACCTGAGGCACCAGTTTAAATTTGAAAAGTTTGCAACGATGTACTCGGCTCACTTCCCACACCAGGTTGTTATGCTGAAGAACGGCGGGATAAGGCTGGTTGGCAACAGGTTCTATGTCCTAAAGGACAAGAAGCTGAAGAACGACATCGTGCTCCTGACCGGCGAGACGCAGGCGATAACCAGCGAGGGCCAGTACGAGGTAAACCACGAGATCGTCAGGTTTTTCAAGGACAAGCTCGGAGGAAGTTTCATCTACACGCTTGGCGGGTACAATGCGGCAAGAGAGATGGCAAAGGAGCCTGCGGTTTACGGGAATGTCACCAGGAAGGAGGTGAAGGACCAATTCAAGGAGAGCGGAATTGTCTTCGGAAAGACGAGAGGCGCGATCCTCGGATCGGCAGGAATGATAATCGCATTCGCGAAGATGGCGAAGCTGGACGGCATATGCATAATGGGAGAGACGACTGTGCTGGACATTGATGCATCGGCGGCTAAGGCAGTACTTAAGGTGTTGGCGAAGTGTATAGGGCTTGACGTGAACACCAAGAACCTCGACAAGATAATCGAAAAAACCGCCGCGGCGCTGAAGGAATTGGAACGCCAGCAGGGTGGAGGGATTGCGATGCCACCGGGAATCGAGGAGCCCAGGAAGCCTTCATATATCAGGTAGTCTAATATTTTTCTGCGCGTCAGTAGTATAGCCTGGTAGAACTTCGCCTTCCCAAGGCGACAACCCGGGTTCAAATCCCGGCTGACGCACTTTTGTTTGCACGAATTCCTTAAATAGCTGACCACTGGAAAGCTTTCTGTGGTATTATGGCATTGGGATACAGGATTAGCGAGATTGAGAGGATGCCGCTAAACAGCGTTATAATTCTACGTGAATTGAGTACATCCGAAAAGGCACTTTCATCAAAGGGAATATCAGAGAGGCTATTGAAATTGCGCGGTTCACATATGGGCGAGGACACGGTATGCTACTACCTAGCACCGCTTGTCGATGGTGGGTTCGTTAAGAACGAAGGCCTGTCAATTAAAAAACAGCCAACACCGGAGGAATCCGGACTAGCCGAGACGGTTTTTGCCGCTACAAAGGCAGGCGTTCTAGCGATGCAGCTGCTAAGGCCATAGCATTAAAGCTTCATCGGCCCGCAGAACGAAAGCCTGCAGTATAAGAATTTTTGCTTACAATCAAGATGTACTCTAGACTTAGGGTACGGTGCTCTTAATGAAAAGTTACGTTGGCAGCAAAGAATCGACAGAACTCAGTGTTCTGGTCGGATATTTCATACTATTGGGGCTGCTGTTCTACTTTGTGCACGTCGGTCAGCTTGCATGGTGGATCCTCCTTGCGAGCGCTATCGTGTGGTTCGCTTTGGAAGTGTATCTCAACAAGAGCAGAAGTTTGCCGAAGGCGATGGCGGTCGGACTCTTCCTCTTGGTGTTCGATTTCATATTCGAGAACACCGGCTGGGTGTTTGGCCTATGGCACACCATAAGCCAATTTGCGGTCGGCGTGGTCCCGCTCCAGGTAATGGGGATTGCCTTCTTCGGAGGGACGGCATGGGCGATGCGCATGCCAAGGAAATTCAACGCCATGCATTCGCTAGCCAGTTGCTTCGTCTTCGCGCTCTTTGGGTCACTTGGAGAGTGGTTACTGATAAGGCAGGGGCTCTTCGTCTACGCCCCGGCGTGGAACAGCCTGTTTGCGTTCATCTCGTACTTCATCACCTGGCTGATGCTGATTGCGGTGAGATACGCGCTGACTGCGGAGTAAAAAGCGCCAAAACACCCCAAAATATCAAAATTCCACTATAGGTTACTATCGAGAAAAAAGGTAAACGTTTATAAATCAAATAGCTAATAACATATTGACTTTTCGTCAAGAAAACAGGTGTTTGAATGGTAAAATTCATCATAGCGAGGCAACTTGTAGGCAAGAAAGTAATAACGAGCGACGGATTCGATGTCGGCAGGCTGTTCGACATAGAGATAAGCGAGGTAACGGGCAAGATAACCAACTTGGTGGTCGAGCCGAACCTGGACTCGGGCCTTGCGAACAAGATGAAGGTCGAGGGCGGGCAGATCAAGATCCCGTACAATTCCGTTTTGGCAGTGAACGACTACGCGGTCGTGGACAGGAAGAACTGGTAAAGTTCTTCTTTTCTTTTATTTTCTCTAATTCTTTTGGTTTTACGGCAGAGCCGAAGGTATAAATAACAATTCGAACTGAGCCAAAGCATGGCAATTACAGCAAAACTACAGGAAGCTTCCCCGGAAGCGAAGCTCAGGGAGGGGTTCATGCAACTTGCCTCTGAGCTCCAGGGCATTGACAACTGGCCGCGGGACAACATCAAGTCGATACGCGTAAAGGGCGCAAGCGATGCTTTTTCATCGGAACTCCAAGCCTACCTAAACGATTATCTGGATCTGGTCAACTCCATATACTGGGTCAACAAAGCATCGCTACATCGGTCTGATGGCAAAGATGGTCACTCTGAGAGGGAGGTTTTGCTCGGCAGGTTGATGGTTGGTTTGTACATCTGCGGGTCAAACATATACGCCAACCTCCGTGACTGGACGGAAGAGGTTGATGGGGGCGTTACAATGGGCGAACTCGCCGCCCGCAGGGCCGGGGAGCTGGTGGAAAAGGCGCTAAACGGTACGGCCATGAGGATAGTGACCGAGACTGTAACCCGACCAGCCAGGGTATTGAGGAGGGATTAGCACCGCTTTTTATATTTAATCTGGCAATATATTAGCACAGCTTGGCAGGTGCTTTATGATAATTTCAGGAGGAGATGAGGCAGGCAGAGGGGCGGTGCTCGGCCCGCTGGTGATCTCGATAGTGGCGATCAACAAGACGAGTGAGAAGAGGCTCGCCGACATCGGGGTGAGGGACTCCAAACTTCTGTCTGCTGAAAGGAGATCGGAGCTGTTCAGCAAAATCAAGAAGGCCGCCACGGAAGTGTTGGTGGACTGCATCTACCCGGAGGAGATAAACAACGCAATGGCGAGCAACATCTCCCTCAACGAGCTCGAGGCGGTCAGGTTCGCAAGGCTGTTCGAGAAGCTCGAGAACCACGTTTCCACTCTATATCTCGACTCGCCGGACGTGATTGCGAGCAAATTCGGGATGCGCGTGAATATCTACAGCACCAAAGCGACAAGGGTGGACGGGGTGAAGATGGAGCGCGTCAAGGGGCAATACACTAAGATAGTCGCCGAGCACAAGGCGGATGCAAGATATCCGGTCGTTTCGGCAGCTAGCATCATAGCAAAAGTGACGAGAGACGATGCAGTCAGGAAGATCGAGGACGACCTCGGCGTTGAAATAGGCTCTGGATACCCGTCCGACCAGAAGACCGTCGACGCGGTGAAGGCGAACATGAAGAATGAGGAGTTCCAGAAGCACATCCGCCAGTACTGGGAGACGATCGAGGGCATTAAACAGTCGAAGATGAACACCTTCATGGCCAACCGGCCTGTGGAATAGGCCTCTCACTCTTTCTAATATAAATCTTTGCTGATGCTTATTTTATTCAATGGGTCTGTGGCGTAACTTGGATAGCGCGTCTGGCTTCGGACCAGAAGGTTGCGGGTTCAAATCCCGCCAGACCCGTTATGTTTTTCCTCGATAACCGCCACTTGCCGGTATCAAAATAGCAATATTTTTCACAAACATTTCACATTTCAGCTACCATTAAGTATCAGAAAATGCGCTATTTATGATGCGAAAGTGAGGGAATGGCAACAGCAACGAAGATGAACGGGAACCAAAACCGCGTAGTTGAGAGCATCCTCTCAATCACGAGCCCGAGCTATGAAAAGACGCATGAATCCCTGAGGAAGCTTCAGCCCGTGTACCACCTGCAGATGGAGCAGTACCTAAAACTAAGGGGAATCAGGGAACAGGCGAGGAGCGGCAACCTCCAAGTCACAGAGGAGCTCAAGAGGTCGCTTTGGGAGGATTATTTCAGGCCGCAGCAGGCGTTCGATACCGCTGTGGAGCTGGTCAAGAAGTATGCGGAGCAGCTGTGCGACGCCTCCCCGACAAAGAAGAACAGGAAGCTGAAGAGGGAGATAAACGCATTTGATGCGCAGGTCGGAAGGCTCACCAAGAGGATGCTAAACGAGATAAGGTTCACCTACTACAAGAACGCGGAGGAGTTGATCAGGCAGGATGCGCCAAAGAGCGCATTGAAGGACATGTTCGATCCGCGCGGGCTGATGGAAAAGAACACCAGGTATGCATTCCTTGGAACTGTGAGCTTCATTTACGGGTTGGTTTCTGGAGCTATAGATTTCATCAACCAGCATGGCGCCTCGTTTGGCGTGCAACTCGCCGGCATAATGTCCCAAACCGCGGTGAACGACCTTGGAATTGTATCTTACCCCGGTTTCGTGGTCGGTACTCTCCTAGGCCTGTTGCTGTTCAGGAAGGACTACGTTGACAAGTCGAAGTACGAGAGACAGCAGGCTAAGGATGACAGGCTTTTCGAAATGGACCTCGAGGGGCATCTCAAGCTGGGGGCCGGCGAACAAACAACTTAATATCTTCAGAAAGAACATATCCTGATTCGATGGGAGTGATACTTCTCAAGGACAAGCAGGCTCGTATATTCCTGCTGTTGAAGAACGTCCAGCAGCCGTGGTACCTTGCGACCCTGGCCAAGGCGAGCGACTCGACCTACGTGCATACGAGCAACTTCATAAAGAAGTGCGAGCAGATGGGCCTGACCGCGAACGAGAAGCACGGAAAGATAAAGGAGATCAAGCTCACCGAGAAGGGAATGAGGCTCGCTGATGCGCTCGGCACAGTTTACACGATAATCAGCCAGCTGCCGCAGCAGTCCGCACCGCAACCAAAACAGTCGGAAGAGCCAAAGCCGCAGCCACCACAGCCAGAAAAGCAGGAGAAGAAGTAGATGTCAAAATAACGACACCTTATGCTGTTTTTGTTCAAAATAGTAGCCATTAAATATCAGAAAAAACGACGCCCTAGCGATAGATATGCAGGGAATGATGCAGCTGAAGCCACCAAAGCCGTATACGATCAGCCAGGAGGCTTTGGACGCGGCACTCGCGGAACCGTTGCCAGTCGAGCCGAGGAGACCGCCGCAGGCCGACAAAAACGGCTTCAGGCAGGTCATGGGCGCTACCGGAAAGACGTTGCACATCCTTGAAAAAAGGGCAAATCATCCTGAGTCAATGAAACTCCTTTCAGAGGCAGGGCTGAGGCCCATGACATACCAGGAACTCCTTCTTCTCCTGATGGAGGACGAACAGCTCAAGAACGCCCTGAAGGGAAAGCATTTCTGGCTCGCGGGTCAGGGTATAGAAAAGGAAGGAGTATTCACAATCAACGAAAAAGGCGAGCTAAGAGAGATTGCAAGGGAGGAAAGGCTCTCGGCAGAGCGGAAGGTTAATGTTTGTAAGGGAAACCGGCCGCTGTCGTTCGGCGTCTATTCGGACTACGTCGCTCCCGGCATTGGCTGGCGTTTCTTCCTGTATGCCGACTACGAGCCGCAGATTGCCGCTCCGGTGGTGGTCGGGGTGCCGGTTGCACAAAGACCGCAGTGATAATCATGTCGTCAGTAACATTCCAATTGAAACCACCAAAACCCTACACGATCAGCAAGGGGGTCCTCAAGGAGATAGAAGAGCCCCCACGCCTGATTCTGCCGCTACACTAGTGGTGTACGTTTTGTTCTAAGTGCAGGAGTGGCTATACGACGTCGATGGTTATCTTCTTCTTCACGTAGTTAAGCACATGTCCGTAGTCGCGGTAATGTGCAAAGGTCGTTAGATTCACCGTGTACTGGCCTTTGTCGGAGTTGACGCCGCTGAAGACCTCAAACCTTATCTCCTTCTCCTCTTGCGGTGCAATCTCTCCAACGCGTTTTTCCATTTGGCTGGAAAGTTTCATCGCCTCGAATCCAAGCTGCTTTGGCAGCTCGGCCACAACAGAAGTGAGCAGCACCTCATTTGTCATGTTCCTCACCCTTACGTTAAGCAGCGCGGAACTCTTCCTCCCGGAATAAAGTTTGTACGGCGTCCACTCGCTCGAAAGCTTGTATGGAGCCTGCTTTGTCAGATCTGTAGCCACATCTTTCTTGCCGAAAATGCCGCTGAGGATTCCCATTCGATCGCCTAAAACAGTTTTAGATAAGATTTTCTATGTAATCACGCTTATATAGTTTGCCATTCAATCCATACCATCAGAAGTACCATCCCCAGACAGAACAGTAGCGACCAAGTCTGATAAAAGTCTGTTAGGAAGGGACGACCGTGCCGATCAAATATAATTTGACCAAGTTCGATATGCTGTCGAACAGGATCAAGAAGACTGCTGCGAAGGGAGCCGTGAAGGGAAATGGCTGGAGTGGCGGAGGGAACGCACCCAATCTGCCCGAGGATGACCTCACGCGGATAAAGGCCATAATTATCGCATCTTTTGCTTCGGGACACTCCTGGCAGACCTCCAAAGCCCTGACCGAGCCAGGAATCATGATTAACAGCCCCGATGTGAAGAAGGAATACCTCGAGGCAAAGGAGAAGAAGTGGCAGTCAATTAGCAACTTCGACATTGTAGAGGTATCTTCGAAGAACGTCAACGATGCATCCTTCTCGCAGTGGCTTTTCTTCAACGTCGACCGTAGCCAGCACGACGATTACAAAAAGGCGTGGAGCGAGCTGAAGGGAGAGTTCAACGAAGACTGTGATGACGTCGACAAAAAAAATCCCATTTAATTCTTATTTTCTTTAAAGTTTTTGCCGTCGTTAATTTTCAAAAAGTATGGAGCAACAGACTTTATTTTTTACACAAGTAAAAGCAAGTAGCTTTTTCACACTTTCAATCCGGTGAGGGTATTTAAATCTTATTTGTCGATACTTTTTCACCGGTCTTTCAGTTGTGTGGTATTGTGTGGTGTTTTGCATGGTGGATCAGAAAGCAAATCCTAAGTTTGTGATTAAGAGGAACAAGGAGAGGGTGCCCTTCAATAGCGAGAAGGTGGAGAACGCAATTTACAACGCGTACAACGACGTCTATCGCCAGGAGGAGAAGGAGGTGAACACCGAAACCGCCAGAAATGTGGCGAAGCAGGTGGTCGATGAGATAAGGATGCTCAACAAGGAGGAGCTTGATGTGGAGCAGATCCAGGATATAGTCGAAATGGTCCTGATGAAGAACGAGCCTAATGTGGCTAAGTCCTACATACTCTATAGGAACAAACATGCAGAGATCAGGACGTTCAGAAAGAGCCTCGGGATACCGGCCGACGACCTGAAGGTTCCAATCAACTCGCTCATCGTGCTGGCGGCTAGATACTTGCTGAAGGACGAGACAGGAAAGATAATTGAATCACCAAAGCAGCTGTTCACCAGGGTGGCAAAGGCGATCTCCTCAGCTGAGAAGAAGTACGGAAAGAATGAAGCAGAGGTGGCGAAGATCGAAAGCGACTTCTACGAGGCAATTTCGAAGTTCAAGTTCATGCCGAACTCCCCGACGCTCATGAACGCAGGGACAAAGGACGGACAGCTGAGTGCGTGTTTTGTCCTTCCAGTGGGAGACTCTATCCCGGAGATATTTGACGCCCTCAAGTACCAGGCCCTCGTCCACAAGACCGGCGGAGGTACCGGATTCGCATTCTCGAGGCTCAGGCCATCTAATGACTTTGTGAGCAGCACCAGCGGCGTGGCATCAGGCCCGGTCTCGTTTATGAAGATATTCGACGCCTCGACCGAGGAGATCAAGCAGGGCGGAAAGAGGAGGGGAGCCAACATGGGTATCCTTAAGATCGATCACCCGGACATTTTGGACTTCATAGTGCTCAAGGAGCGCGAGGGTACGCTTAGGAACTTCAACATCTCTGTGGGAGTGACTGATGTGTTTATGAAGGCAGTCAAGGAAGGAAAGGAGTATCACTTAATTAATCCAAGGAACGGCAAGCCGGTTGCCAGGTTGAACGCAAAGGCAGTCTGGAACCTGATCGTGACAATGGCGTGGAAGACGGGAGATCCAGGGCTGGTATTCCTGGACAGGATAAATGCGAGCTACGCAAACCCTGTTCCGAAGTACGGGCCGATCGAGTCGACAAATCCCTGCGGTGAACAGCCGTTGTACCCGTATGACTCTTGTAATCTGGGATCGATAAATCTCGCTAAGATGGTCAAGAGGACCGACCACCACTACGAGGTGGACTGGGACGAGCTCAGAAGGGTCACGAGGCTTGCAGCGAGATTCCTTGATGATGTGGTGGAGATGAACCACTATCCGCTGCCTCAGATAGACGAGGTCAGCAGGAAGATCAGGAGGATTGGCCTGGGAATCATGGGTTGGGCTGATATGCTTGTAAAGCTCGGAATTAAGTACGACAGCAATGAGGCGCTCTCACTCGCCGAGAAGGTCATGTCCTTTGTCACCGACAATGGAAGGAAGATGAGCGAGGAACTCGCGGAGGAAAGGGGTGCGTTCCCGGAATTCGAAAACAGCATCTGGGCAAGGCTTGGCCACAAGCCACTTAGGAACTCGACTGTCACAACCATTGCCCCGACTGGAACGATTAGCATAATTGCGGGAGGGTGTTCGCAAGGCATAGAGCCCATGTTCTCTGTGGTGTACCTCAGGAATGTGCGTGATACGATCGGCTCTAACCTGATAGAGGTGAACAACGAGTTTGAGGCAATGTCCCTAGAGAAGAAATTCTACAGCGAGGAGCTGATGCAGAAGCTCGCCAACAGGGTCTCAATCCAGGACATCGAGGAGGTGCCGGCAGAAGTAAGGAAGCTTTTCGTCACTGCTTTCGACATCAACCCGGAATGGCACGTCAAGATGCAGGCGGTCTTCCAGAAGTACACCGACAACGGCGTGTCGAAGACGATCAACTTCCCGAGCTGGGCGACCCCGCAGGACATAGAGCAAGCTTATCAGCTGGCGTGGGACACGAACTGCAAGGGCATCACCGTATACAGGGACCAGTCGAAGTCCGTCCAGGTACTGCAGGCAGTCAAGAGCGAATCCTCGCAAAGGGGTCTCGATAGCGTAAAGGACGCGCACAAGCGCCACGACGAAGGGGCGAAGGCTGTCAACATGGCTGCGGTAAGGGATTCGGCTGCTAGCTATGTGTTCTCCGCTAACGTCGTTGGGGAAAAGTGCCCCGAGTGCGGTAACACGATGATTGCCGGAAGCGGGTGCTTCACCTGCCCGAAGTGCTCGTACAGCAAGTGTGGTTAGCTAAGCGCCATTTTCTTCTCTTATCATCATATACATGCAGAAGAGGGCCGCACCAGAAATAGCTCCGAACGCTATGGCTCCCGCAGTACTGCCCCTAAGCAAATCCACAGCTGAGCCATATCCTGTCACGGATGCTAACGCTCCTCCGTTAATTTTTAGTAGTGTTGTACCAGCCATAAGCTCACAAAACCACTTATTTTCTTTAGATATTTATGCATTACTTTGTTAAGACCTCACATCCATCTTTCGTAACCATCACCTCCACCTCCGATTGTGATACCATTCCATTGCTCGCCTCAACCAGCATCGGATAGGCAGTAAGCATTCCTGCCATCGCGAGCTCCTTGATGGACTTGTAGAGCGCGAACTTTGATCCAACTGTATGGGTCAACCATCTTACTGCGAACGGCTCGTCCTCATTGTTGCTCTCTATCTCAGCAAGAACCTTCCTGGCCTCTGGGGCCCTGATCGGCGCGCTGCCGACATATCCGAATATCTCGCACACGTCGCTCTCAAGCACTTCTCCCCTTTTTCCATCGGTGACGAACGGCTCGATTGCCACAACCATCCCTTCTTCGAGCTGCGTGTCATCATGGTTGTCGTAGTTCGGCACGAATATTCCTGCATGGAGCTCGTGGGTCTTTACTTCGTGCCCGCCGAGGTTCATTATCGGCTTGAATCCGTGTCTGCGCGCGGTGTTTTCTATCTCCCTTCCTATATCAGAGACCATTACTCCGGCCTTAACCCTGCTTATCGCATTTCTCAGGCACTCCTGCGATGCCTCCACAAGCTTGCCGTTCTGCTGCGACAGGTCCACAGTGAGCGCGTTGTCTCCGAGTATACCGTCCTTCGATGCTCCTATGTCGACCTTTACTATGTCCTTCTCGCCGAACACCTTATCGTCCATCATGGACGGGGTATAGTGCGCCGCCTCGCTGTTCACCGATAGGTTAAGCGGGAAGGCGCACCCGAATCCGCTCTCACGCAGATATTTTTCGGTCGCCTCTGCCACGTCTAGGAGCTTCGCTCCAGGTTTGACCATTGACTTTGCCTTAATCAGCGCCTTATACGATGCTGCTCCGACCTCCGCTATAAGCTTCATTTCTTTTTCATCTCTCTCCATTCAACCGCCAAGTTTTCTTTGCTTCCCTTTTCCTTCGAGCTCCCCCTCATCTACATCGAGCTCCTTCAGGATTCTCATCGCCGCCGGGACGACCTGATGACTCACGTAGTAGTCCGGATCGTAATCCACCGCAAACTCCTCGAGCTCGGCCTTGTCTGATATTAGGTTCCCGTGCTTTGTGATTATATAACTTACCACTGCAGGCGCTTCAACCTGGTCCTTCGTCTTCTGGCCCCTCTGAACGGCCTTCTTCGCTGCCGCCACCTCCGGTGATTTGTTATCGTATGAATCGATGCTCTTCCTGATCTGCGTGCTGATCGCCAGCTCCTTGAGCGGCATTGCGCCCTCCTTTAGCCGCATTACGGCCCCCTTCACAACCTCTACCGCCTTCTCTTTGCTCCCCTCTTTTAGTATCGCCTCGAGCACGGCGCGCTGGGTGTCGCGCGCAATCTTTGACCAGTCTCTCCTGACGAGCTCGAATCCTCTTATCTTTATCCTGCCGTTCTCCGCGATAAGCGCGTACTTTTTCTTCACTCCCGATATGCCCCCGCTCGCATTTTTCTTTCCGACGAACACGCCGCGGGTGTAGAAATCCTCCAGTTCAAGTTCCATCGTTTCCGGGAGAGCCTTGTTGATTTCCTTCAGGAAGGTGTTCATGTAGTCCTTGGTCTTGTCATTCATCAGGATCATCACAGAATCGGTATCCCCGTAGAGAACACGAAGTCCCCTCGACTCTGCATCTGACATGAGGTTCTTGATATACTGTCTCCCATAAGCGGTAACGCTCTCCGCGCATTCCCTGGAATAGTACCTCGACCTGGCATAACCGAGATATCCGTACAGCGAGTTGGCGATGATCTTCAACGCCTGCGACTTTGCAGCGTACTCTACGTTGGTCGGATTGGCTTTGTAGAGTTTCTTCACCTTGACCCGCTCGTCGCCGTATATCTTCAGCACGGTGGGCATTACGCTCTTTCGTTTCTTGATGAACTTCGCCCCTGTCGGAGATTCAAAGTAATCGGTGCAATCCTCTTTGCATAGGGATGACGGGTCGATGTTGTGTGATATAATTATGGACGGGTACAGGCCCCTGAAGTCAAACACCACAATCCCGTCATAGATGCCGGGGTCTGGGGTCTTCACGTAGGCTCCCTCTATCGGGTTGTATTCCCTCCTCCGCGTCTCGGTGTCGTCCGGTTTGTTCGGGATTATCTCATTGAATTGGTAGGCGTACCTCATCAATGAGAACTCCACGAGCTGCCCCGTCGTGGAAACGGCAACGTCGCTCAGCGGATTGCCGGTCGTCTTGGTTAGCTCCAACATAATCGGCACGAAGGCGTTGTAGACCGCCAAGAGTGCCTCCGAGTCGTTGAGGTTGTACTCGGCCAGAAGCTCCCTGTCGGCGTCGCTACCGTCCCATATCTTCCATATGTCCGCTTTTTCCACAACGATCTTCTTCTCCTTGCTGATCGCCTCATAGACATTCTTCAACGTATAGCTGTTAAGCCTCATTATGTGCTCCGCCGCACTAACAAGCGCAGCAAATCGTGTAACAAGATAAACATCCACATGCACGCGTCCAGCAATCTTAACCTTGTCAACAAGGCCGTGCCTCTCGATTTTGGTGTCTCCCTCAAACCTGTTGAGGTTGAAGTCCATCTTTAGCGCGCGTGCGCGTTCGAGCATATACCTAATATCGAAGTTTGCCGAGTTGTACCCAGCCACTATGTCGATGTTCTTCTCGCTTACGATGTTCATGAAGCGTTTTATCATGTCCTTCTCCGTCTTGCACACCTCCACGAACGGCCTGTTTATCGGCTTGGTGGTCAGGACTCCACTTTCCCTTTTCCCGTCCGCCAAGCAGAGGTAGCTGATCATCACAACCGGATCCCTATCGGCGCGGGGAGCGGTGTTCGGGTTATACACCTCTATGTCGAAGCAAATGAGGTTCATCTGTATCTCTGTCTGCTTGTCAGGCGGCTTTACCGAATCGAGCGAGAGCGGATGGCTCCCGTCTCCAATGTTGATTGTTATCTTGTACGGCGTGAGCGGGAAGAACGGATTATCAAGCATGTACCTCTTCGCAAAAGGGATGTCGTACTCATAACAGGCCCCATGCCTCATCATGGCCGCACTCAGCTTCGGAACGTCAGGCGTGCTGTGCGTGTAAATCCTGTACAGCTCGGTGGGTTTTCCGTATATTTCGCGAGTCATTTTGACTATTCGCTCTGCCCTTACTGTCCTTCCACGCTCGTCCATGGCTGAGACGCCTTTCATCTCCTCTTCGCTCATCTCCCTGCGGGGTACGAAGTAAAAGTACGGCTCGAACTTCCTGTCGAAGACCTCATACGCCCTGCCGTCGGAACCCTTGATGGTCAGCCTAATAGTGGCTCTATCGTTGAGGATAAGGTAATCTACCTCAAGTATCGAACCGATTATCTCGAGCTGGTGATTCTTTTCCATGATGGCCGGACCCTCATTTGCAGAAGTAGACCTCATCTAATGGTTATTGGTTTTCCCGTTTAAATTCCTTCTGTCGCGGGAAAAGAAATGAGAAAGAAAAATAAAAGGAAGCGAATCTACTTCTGCTCCGTTATCTTGGTCGTGCTGATTACCAGCGGGGGTATCAAACCGAGCGCATAGGCCACAAGTGTGCCCGTCGCGCTGCACCTGAAGTTCAGGCCATTGATTATCTCCTCCGCCACGTCGACCGGAAGCGTCCTCTTCTCGGACCAGCGCTTCTGGATGCTGGCTATGTTTTCCTTGCTCTCCGTCAGCTCGACCACTCCGCCAAGCTTCAGGTTGCCGACCTTCTTCGAGTCCTTCGCATCGCCGTCCATATATTCCGCTATAAAGGTGTAAGCGATCTTCATCTTCGTGCCCTCCGCCGAGACATTGTCAAGGCTGATGTTGAGCTTCGGGAACCTCTGCTGCGTC
This sequence comes from Microcaldota archaeon, assembly GCA_027365735.1. GTDB lineage: Archaea > Micrarchaeota > Micrarchaeia > Micrarchaeales > Micrarchaeaceae > JAJZYD01. The sequence goes on along the minus strand of DAHXLY010000032.1, from coordinate 5,526 downwards.
AGCGAGTCCACCGACTCAATTTTTCCTTCTACCGTGCTTATGGTAAATCCTGTTATCATATGCTCACTTTGGATTGTTTCACACCTGATTGCGCCCTTCAGCTATATAAATATGCGCATTTTCACTACCCAAACTTCCACAAAAAGCATTATATATCTAAATAAAAGGTAAATCTATGGGTAAAAATAGGCAGCATAAAATGACAGCATCAAAATCGCTGGATGAGAACGTGGGCGCTTCCCACGACGGCAAATCGGGGTTCATGACATTGATGGTGGAGGGATATCCCACCGGTCAAAAGGGCGAAAACAGCAAGGCTGAACAGAGCAGGCTCTCGGATATGCAGAGGAGGGACGAGGACCAGAAGCCGACATACAAGCTTAGGGGCAAGCCTGCAAAATTGGCCGTGAGCATATCGAAGATGTTTTCCATCGATCCGGTCCTTGAGAAGAAGGTCCTGGACATAGCGGACCAAGAACTTGGCGGTAGGCGGATCAAGCATGTCAAGTCCATGACGGAGGTGGAGTTCACTGCTCTGGTGCTACTGAAGCTCAGGCAGGACTCAAAGAAGGAGGGCGAAGAGGCGCTCACGATCGAACAGAGGAAGCTTTACGATGCGATCCGCTGGATGGCTGGCGCGATGAGGAAGAACCTGCTGAGCAAGAACCCCGCAGCTACGGAGGATGTGAAGTACACGTGGTATGGGATATTGGGATTCCACGAGGCTCTGCAGGCGGACATGCCGTACAAGGCGGTCCACATACTGATGGAACGATTCCCCGAGAACAGGACCGCGCTCACCGACCTCTTAATGGAGATGGCACCCAAAGAGGAGAAGGACCGGTTCCTCGCCGAGAAGAAAAAGAGGGAGGATGAGGAAGCGTCAGCCCAACACGGGGCACAGATACACGGCTGATCAGCCGCGCGTGCCCGCTTTGAATTCAAGGAACTCAGCGTAGCCCCTCAGCATTATGAAGAATACGAGCAGCCCTACCAGCGCCTGGCCGTAGATGAGCGGATACCCGAGCACATAAACGAACGAGAGATACGAGAAGGTAACGAACTTCAGCACCGGCGTGACCGCGCGCCCTGCGGGAGATGCATAAACCGCCCTCGCAAACCTGCTCTTCATCTCTGACGAGGTGCCCTTCGCCCCCATCAGCGCATCAACGAACGAATGCCTGAGAACTATCAGGAAAGTGACCCACAACGGCACGAGCCCGACGACCGTGTAGACGATCCAGAATATGTACTCGACAGCCCTATCGCCCGCTATGTCGATCCTCGCGCCGTATGCGGCGGACATCACCATGAACTTCTTGTACTTGGAGACGTGGTCCTTCGCCTTCCTGTCCCCAAGAACAGCGGAAATATATTCGAAGAAGCCGAGCGAACCCCCGCTCGCTTCGCGAAGTCCGGCGTAACCGTCGAACATGTCGAGCGCCATTATCGCCGCTATCAGGACGGTAATCCAGACCGGGCTGAACTTGGCGAGTACCATATACGCAGCAGGGACCGCCATCAGTGTTCTGACAAGCGTAATCGCATCCGCACTCCTCACGTTATTACCAATCGCAAAAGCTATCTATCTAAAGAAGCAACAAATAATAAGCTTTTCCAGTCAACTAAAGCTGGCAGCCCCTTCGTCTAGCTGGCCAAGGACAGCGGGCTTTGGACCCGCGAACATCGGTTCGAATCCGGTAGGGGCTATAGTGGTGTAATAGCGGCACGGCTGACTTTGGACCTACTATTATTGTGCAAACATTTCACAAAATACTCTTTCATATATTTGTAATCTCTTGTCATGCCAAAGTCAAAAAAGTGCGGTCCTGAGTATGTAATAAGACAGGTTTTTGCAAATATTGCATTTTCTATGGCCGTAATATCAGAATAACCGCAAAGTATCTTAGGATTCTTCTTGACGAGTTCAAAATCCATTTCGGATAATAGCTCATTTGAGTTCCAGCCACCTATTTCCGTTAACGCCATACCTACCTCTTTATCAGAAAAAGCATCATGGGAATCCTAAAACCTATGCTCCAGCGTTGCATATCCAAAGTAATGTTTTTTGTGATTATATCTGCCGTAGGTAAATTCAAGACCTATTTCAGATGACCGTTTCTCAGCAGTTTTTTATGCATAAGAATGATTCATCGGTAAGGTTCGAAGATGGAGCTATAAACCGAATTATGTTTCCCTCATTCAACTTTTTTGGGAAGAAAACATTCACACATCCCACTTAGATACAGAGGTGTTCCGAAAGGTGTTTGGCAGCCTCCTCAAGTTTCACCTGTTTCTCTTCACCCGTTTGCATATTGTGCAGGGTTACGCTACCATTTTCAAGTTCAGCCTTCCCGACTATCGCAACAAATGGGATCCTCTCTTTTCCAGCAAATTCAAGTGCTTTGCTAAGCTTTCGATCGATAGAGATATCACAGCTTATGCCACTACTTCGCATTCTTGCTGCGATGGGCGGACACTGATCCACGGTATTTATCGGAATTATTAATACTGAAGGTATTACGTTATTTATGAACTTTGTGTTCTTTTCCTTCTGAAGTGTTAGTGCGATGGATATTACATCAAGTCCGAATGTTATTCCGGTCGCCGGATATTCCTTTCCAGAACCAAGAAACTCTCCTATCATTTTATCCCACCTGCCTCCACCGCATATTGTACTAGTTATCGCGCTGTTTTTAACAAAGCCTTCCCACATAGACCCAGTATAGTACCCTAGTCCACGCGCCAAGGTAGGTATGTATCTAACATCACCATTTATGCTGAAGCCTTCTATATAAGAAAAGAGCTGCTTCATCTCGGTTATGCCCTCAGTACTGAGCGAGTTTGTCAATTTTCCTTCAAGGTACGCAAGCTTCTCTCTGTTTGATTTCCCTGCCTCCGCCTCTTTCAAGATTTCAAATATCTTATTGGCGGTCTCCTCGCTGACACCCTTTTCTCCAAGTTCCCTCCTGACCGACTGCTCCCCAACTTTCACTAGCTTATCTAAGGAAAGTGCACAGTCTTGCTTGAGATTCTCTGGGACACCACAGAATTCAAACAGGCCGAAAAGTATCTTCCTGTTATTGACCTGAACGTAGATGTCTAATCCCAATTCCGCAAATACGTTGAAGACTATTGCCATCAGCTCTGCATCTGCGATCATGCTCTTTATTCCAACAACGTCGATGTCACACTGTGTAAATTCCCTCAGCCTGGCTAACTTTACCGGGCCATCTCGAAACACCTTTCCTATTTCATATCTTTTGAATGGCAGCCGCATGTCAGGATTCATGCCGATAACCTTACCTAGCTTAAATGTTAGCTCATACCTGAGGCATAAGTCACGAGCTCCCTGATCACTTAGCTTGTAAGTTTCCTTTAGTATCTCAGAACCGCCGGCATATTTGCTTGCCGCTATATCATAAAACTCCAGGATAGGAGTTTCTATTGGTTTGTATCCATAAAGCTTAAAGATTCTTTTAAGCGTGTCTGTTATTCTCTCCCTGATAAGCTGCTCCTGTGGCATATAGACATTGGTGCCCTTCAGGTCTCTCAGACCACTCGTCGGTTCCTCTTCGTTTAACTTTTTAATTTCCTCCGGACGTGGCATCGTCTCACTAGTTTCGAGTGATTTTGATATGCTATTCATTATCTCCCTTCTATAAGCTTTACTATTTCCCCATTGTGCACGATTTGTTGTAGCCCCCTATTTCATCATACAGCACCCCCTCCTCGTTAAATTCAGGCAATTTATCTTAAAGGTAGACCATAATCTTTTGTGCAGCCGAGTTTGGAATTGCTCCACTAGGTCATTTGACACATCGCTTGGCACATGGCAGTCGCATCATATATTAACCTTTCTAACCAGTAATTGACGATGCTTACCTGGTATTATTTTGTAATAATTGGTGCTGTTTTTAATGCCTTTGCGCTAGTAATAGAGAAATTACTGCTTAAGACAGAACATGCGCTCGCTTTCAGCGCGTCCTATGCGCTCATGCTGGCAATCCTGTCCTTGGTTTTTATCCCTTTCGCAAACTTCAGCCTCACGCTCTATCAGTGGGGAGTGCTCTTCATCTACAGCGTCACCCTCGCGCTCGCTTACTGGATGGCCGCGCGCCTCTTCAGGCACGGCAGCATCTCTTCCGGAGCGCCGCTCTACAACATCCTTCCTACGGTTGTCACCGTGGTGCTCGCCTTCATATTCCTGGGGGAAACGCTTAGCGCATCTAGATACGGATTGATCGCAATAATCGTATTGACCGCATTCATAATCCTGACGCTCAGCAACAGGCACAGGGACACAAAGTTTGTGGGGCACTACAACAGGGTCGTGATACTCGTCGCACTGGTGGTCGGGATAAACAGCGCAATCCTCAAGTACGCGCTTGACAACGTCAACATCTACGCATTCATCACAGTCACGAGCATAATGACGGCGATAATCCTGTGGGCGGTCGGCAGGGAAAGGGCAACCAACAAGTTCAACGAGTTCAATGAGGTGAAGAAACTCCTGGCCCCGCTTGCAGCGATGGCGTTCCTGGTTACCGTCTACAGGCTGCTACTGTACAATGCGGTGCCGTCCGCTCCAATAAGCCTTGTAATACCGCTCAACAGCACAATGGCAGTATTGCTTAACGTCCTGTCCGGAGGCGTGTTCTTCGGAGAGAGCCATATAAGAAGGAAGCTACTGCTCTCCGCCGTGATGTTGATAGCCGCGTACTTCCTCATTGCGTAATTTAAACCTTCCCGCCAAATCATCAGTGTGATGACTCACGAGGTATTTCTGATTTGTGATGAATAAGAGAGTCGCTGATTCGGTGTTTCCGTGGCTGGCAAGAAAAGTATAGACATCAAGGCATCCTTCATTGCGGTGTCGGTTGTTATACTGTTTTTTGCGCTGGTTATGATATTCGCATACGAAAACCAACAACCCAAGGTCATGTTGCCATTGGACTCTACGTTCAATGCAACGACCATTTTTATAACGCACGGGAACACTACCACCAAGTACGGCGCCTACCTGGCCCTGACCCAGAGCCAGCAGCAACAGGGTTACATGAACCAGTCGAGTCTGGGAGACTGCAAGGGGATAAACCCGTGCATAGGCATGCTTTTCGTGTTCAACAACAGTTATAACCTGTGCTTCTGGATGAAGAACACGGAGCTGCCGCTTACTCAGGCGTGGGTTGCCCAGAACGGCACGATAACATACGTCGCCCAGGCTCAGCCATATTCGACAAATTCCATATGCGCTGCTGGGTCTATGGTGCTCGAAACCTCCAACAACCAGGCGCTGTCGGTTGGGGATAAGATAAAGATATCCTAACTGATATACACACTTCGTAAATGTCTTTTTATTCTCTCTTCTGCATATACCTTGGTGTGGCTGCTGAAAATCCCACCGCTACACGTCGAATAATCAAAATTCAATAATTTGGACAGCGTTTCTTCGGTTTCGGATTCAACTTTCGGAATCCAAAATAACCTGTTTTGTGTCAAAAACAGCAGTTTGTCGACGCCTGC
>DAHXLY010000031.1 GCA_027365735.1 Microcaldota archaeon | reverse complement strand
CGTCATAAGGAAGTTGATGGTGAGAGAGTATTTTAAATTATATGCTACATTATAAATCGCTCTTTCTGGGCCCATAGTAGAGTGGTAATACGTTCCCTTCACACGGGAAAGATCTTGGGTTCAATTCCCAATGGGCCCACTATTTTTCCTTTAGAAAAAAGTAAACTATATATAGTGAAATGTTCACATAGGCGTTGGTGATTAAATGGCAATAGGAGCATCAATGGAAAGGCCAAAGACGGCGGAACGGTTGTACAAATCGGAATTCGAACGCAGGGTTGCTGCCGTTGTCGAGAAGTTTTATTCGGCGCGGAAGGAAAAATTCTTTCTAAATAATGGGTTCCCCAAAGATGAAGTAGAGGAGGACCCGGAAAACACTAAGTTGGTTGAAAAAATGGGTAAGAAGGATTCCATTGATCTTTATTTCCCAAGAGAAGGTCGTGGGGTGGCGGCATCTGCTAGGCTCGTAATGAAGACCTTAAACTCCCCTGTTAGCATTTCTTCAGAGGATATAAAGGAATTGCAAGCCCGCGGACTTAAGGTGCACGAAATGGAAGCAGGAACTAGCGACATACACGAGGGTTGGCCAGAAAGCGGACAGGATTGTCAAGTGACCATGCTCGTCATTACCTTGGTTGACAGGACCAAAGTGATCAAGCCTCGCAGCTAAGCCTTTGAGAATAAAAAAAGAAAAAGAGGGGGCTGGAAAGTCCAGCCCGTTAGTTAAACTGTCTCAGGCCGTCGCCATCGACTTCTTCCTCTCCGGCGTGGTTGGTTCTGTCGTCTGCTGCTGTCCTCTCAGCAACCCGGTCGGCAGGACGCTTGCGATCCCCTTTGCCAGTTCTTCCGGCGTCGTCCCGAGGGTCTGTGCCATCTGCGCCAGGGCCGCTCCCTCCTTCGCCCCGAATCCGAGCTTGCCGAAAATCCCGCCGCTCAGTATGTCCTTGCTGTCGCCGGTTACCACGTTGACAGTCGCGTTCTTGCCGAATTCGGCCGCCGCGTTCGCGTAGGCTATCGCCACGTCCTTCGCCACGTCGATCTTCTTCGCCTCAAGCGCCTGCTGACCCGCTGCCTCTCCGTACTTCTGTTGCGCCACTGCGAGCCTTTCGGTACCCTCCGCATCTCCGACCTTCCTGGCCTTGATGGCGGCTCCTTCTGCCTCACCCCTCACCCTTGTGGCCGACGCCTCTCCCTCTCCTATCGCCCTTGCCTTTGCACCCTCACCCTCTCCTATCGAGGTCTCCCTCGCCTTCTGACCCGCGCCTTCGAGCTCGGCCCTCTGCCTTGCTGCCTCTGCCGCAAGCACGGCCGCCGACTTTGCCGCCTCTGCCTGCCTGATGGTCTGCTCCTTCGCCGCCTCCGCGTTCAGGATGGTCTGCTGCTTCTGGGCCTCCGCGTTGGTAATGGTCACCTGCTTTTCGATCTCTGCATTGCCGACATTGAGCTTCCTCTTGGCCTCCACCGTCTGGGCGTTGGTGTCGAGGGTCTTCAGCTGAATCTCCTTCTGCTTCTGCTGCTCCGCGATGCCGAGCACCTGCTCCTTCTCCTTCTCTCTCTTTCCGGCGGTCTCCTGCGCCGAGTATTCGGCCAGCTTTGCATCCCTGTCCATTTCCGCCTTTGCAACCCTCGCCCTCTTGTCCTCGGTCGCGACCTTCACTTCCGCGTCCGCGTTAATTTCTGCGGCTATCTTCCTCTCTATGTCGTGTATGATGGTGCTGCCCTGCACGTCCCTGATGTGCTTGATCTCCAGGTTGGTAAGCTCGAGGCCCCATGCGGGGAAGACGTCAATCACCTGCTTCGCCACCGACTGCTGGAGTTTCTGCCTGTCCTGGAATATCTCCAGGATTGTCTGCTGCGTTGCGGTGGTCCTCAATACCGCCTCGAGAATGGCTATGAAGTCCCTTGCAAGCTGCGTGCTTGAGACGTCTATGTTGCCGTTGGCATCCCTCCTGCCCTCGTACATATCCTTCTCCTGGCTCATGTTGGTCCTTTCCGCCGCGCGCATCGGGTTGCCGATGCGGACGAACAGCGTGACATCGCACAGGAACTCCGCCATCTTGGAATCGTTCAGCTTGATCCCCTCGACGGATATGTTGAGGTTCGCAAGCGGCAGCTTGTGTATCCTGGTAAACTTCCCATAGGACGGATACTCGGGGTTCTGCTTTCTTGGCACCTTCTTGTATTCCCCCGGCGCGATAATCCTATTTGTCTCGGGGTCTATCTTTGGCGGAGTAACCTCAACCAAATTGTATTCCCTTGAGGAATATTCCCTCTTCCCGTACCTGTTTACCACGATCACTGCCTCCGTTACGGGCACGATCTTGTGGAAACCCATCATGATCGCAAGCTTGCTGCTTGTAATCTGAGGAACACTGTCCTCACCCATCGTTGTTGTGTCTCTTATGTTGTTGGTCATTTCATCACCCAAATCATCATACCTTGTTCATCCACCCAAATCTTTTCCCACAGAAAAACGTCGATTTGCCAAATATTTATATTTATTTAAAAAATGTCAAAATCAACAAGAATATTTGTGATTTTGCAACCACTCGAAATCTGTAAATATCGACCAAACCGTTTCCGACTGCAAAACATCAGAAAGACGTAAAGCCTTGATGGTTTCATTTTTTGCAATGGCCGAATTGCCGGAGCGGTGCCGTTGTTTGGTCCTTCACCATCCAAACCCTTGCGCCATACGAGTTTGACGAACTGCACACAACCACTAAATACCGCGCCCACGATGAGTGATATTCGAGAGGATGGCTGCTAAAAAGGGGAAATCTGCTCGGGGATCTCATTCTGACGGTACGGGTCCGAGGGAAAAGATGATAAGGCAGCTAGTCAAGCCGGCAACCCCTGTCGCGAGGACTGGGCCATCAATCGCCGAATCGCTCAACGATACGTCCAACCGGTCCGGAATCGACCCGCTGAAATCGTTTGCCAGGAGGATGGCGAAGCAGGATGCGGAGTTCGCCAAGACGCTCAAGAAGACGTCCGGGTTCTCGCTTTACAAAATTTGCCGCAAGAAGGCGATGAGCGGCGCAATCAGGGACTCGCTCTGGCAGGCGGACAGGGAGATTGCCGCGCTGCACAGGAAAGAGATCGAGACCAAGACCTTTTTGTCGGCGGACATTCGGATGGAGAACGAGAGGCGGGACATAAGGCAGGATGTGATCTGGCCCGACAAGGTCTAGTCAGCGCCTGCCGAGCCTGTAGAGCTTCAGTTCGCCTATCCTGTCGAGCGCGCAGACTGCTCCGTCCGACATCGCCTTGTTCTGTATCAGCATCCTGCTCTCCTCCATCTCTATCGCCCAGTTTCCCATCGAGCCTCCCGCGCCGAACCTTACGCTGTTGTTCGCCATTGAAATGTTGAACACCCTTCCTGCGTTCCTGAATTTGTATGCGACCCTATTCGGCACATCCACCACCCACGTATGCGTGAATATCACCGCCTCCTTTATGTCCATGCTGTCTGCATAAACTATGATTTTTCCCGTCGTTTCTGTGTCACGCCCATAGAATACATTCAGCACGTCCCCCGAAAGGGTGGCCATCGCCCTCCTGAACGGCCTGAACGCCTCCTGCGCCTTGCTGGTGTCGAGCACGCAGCGGTTCCTTATGAAGGTGAGCGACATGACGTTCGGGGCCCCGGTCTTTGGGTAGAGGAGCATCGGCAGCGCGGTGGTGACGGAAGCGGTTTTTTCATACGAGCGCCTCCCGAGCTCGTTCTTGGTCGCACCAACCATCGACGCCGTCAGGCTCTTGAGTATGGCGCTTCGTCCCTCTGCCGTCCCGTCTATTCCGCCGTTGGTTACCAGCTCTTCCTCGAGGCGCGGCTCCACCGCCGACTGCATCCTGCTTTCCCTTAGGGATCTCGTTTGGTTGAAAAAAGTCGGCACCGCATTACCTTATTACCTTGAAATCGTCTCGACCTTCGGGAGCGGGAGCACCACCCTCTTCACTCCGTACCTCTCGATCTTCGGGAAGATGTCGTTCGCCATCCTCCATGCTACTAGGAGTATGTGGTCTACCGGATCCTTTGAGAGGGTTTCCGACGGGACTACCGCCTGGTGCGTGCCCGGGACGTACGTGCCCTGCTTCAGGTCGCTGTCGTCAACCACATATTCCAGTTCCTTCCCGAGCCCCGCGAAGTTCAACAGCGTCGTGCCTGTCGATGGCGCCGCATATCCCGCAATTCTTCCACCGGCCTTCTTGATGCCGTCGACCTCCAGCCTGAGCTGGTCCCTGAGCGCGAAGCTGTTCTTTGCGAAGGTTTCAAATGGCTTTATCGTCTGGATCTCTATCTTTTCCTCCTCCTCGAGTATATCCGCTACGGTTGCGTCTGGCCTCGCCCCATTGGCCTTCTTTGCAAAGACCCTTAGCGAACCGCCATAAATGTTGACCTTCTCCGCGTGTGTCACCGTCATGCCGAACTTTTCAAGCAGCTTCTTCATGGACGTGAGGGTAGCGCACGTAATGACTTCGGGGTACATCGTGTCGTACGCGTCGGTCCTCAGCGTTTCGGTAAAGTACCTGCCCTCTATCACCAAGCCCCCTTCCGGCTTGAGAAGTCCCACGACGCTTTCGAGCGTTCCGTTGACGTCGGGGATGTGCTGGAACACCTGTGTGAATGTGGCAACATCAACCTTCCCGTACTCGCTCTCTATCCTGTCTGCTATGCCCTTGTTGAAGAACTCGTTTATTACCGGGATGCCCTTGTCCTTCGCCATCTGGCCTATGTCGCGAGCCGGCTCTACGCCGAGAACCCGGCACATTTCCTTTACCGCGTCAAGCATCGCACCGTCGTTGCACCCGATATCCAAGAAGAGATCGGTTCCCTGAAGGCCGAAGTACCTGACTATGTCCTTGCCCAGCGCCGCGAGGTTCTTTACCTGCGCCTGTGACGACTTCGTCGGGGCGTACTTGTAGTTCCTGTAGTCCTTTTCCAGGAATGAGAAGTCCGGGGGAGTTGGCTGCTGAACGGTGTTGCACTCTGTGCAAACCGCCACTCTCATCTCCGGCATGTACTCGTCCTTCACATCCGGCGTCCTCAAGAACGCGTTTCCCAATGGAACCGGCCCGTAGTTGATGAACTCCTCTGCACTGTGGCTTTTGCATGCTATGCATGTCTTCGTCATTGTAATCACGTTTAATCGGCAACCCTCTGCGGCACTTTGTCGTCGAGCATCTCCCTGACATTGGCATTGTGGTTCTTTATTATCACGTTTGCGCCGTTCGGAAGCTTTATCAGCCTTCCGGATTCGGCCACTGTGCCCTTCACCGCCATTTCTACTATAATTTCGGCAACGATCCCAGGATTCTGCTGGTTGGCCATCGCCCCCTCGCCTAACGATTTCGCCCTCATTTTTGTCTTTATCCCAGCCGGTGAAGCCGTAAAGCACTTTACATCAGAGCCCGCGCCGATGAGTTCCTTTGCCACGGATTGCGTGATTGCGATAATCGCGCTCTTGCTCCCCGAGTATGCGGCAAGATTCGGGGTATTGTACACGCCGGACTTGGATGAAACATTTATTATCACGCCCGAATTCTGCGCTTTGAAAATTGGCAGGACCTCCTGCATGAGATATGCTGGTCCGCAGACGTTCACATCAAAAATCCTCTTCATGTCTGCCACGGAAGTCTTTTCAAACGGCGCCGCAGCGGTAATATATCCAACACAGTTGATCAGCAGGTCTATCCTCTTGAATTTTTCAAGCACCTGCGCAACGAATCTCCTGGTCAATATTTCGTTGGTGAGGTCAAAGTGTCGCCAGTGGTCGGCATCGCCGGCGTCCTCCCTTTTCTGTGCGGAGCAACCCGCGACTATATAATCCTCCCTCCTTAGGCTTTCTACTATCTTTGAGCCTAACCCCCCGCTCGCCCCAGATACTATTGCCACCTTCTTTTCCGATTTTTCGACGATAAAAATCACTGCTCGCTCCGCCCACTCCGGCCGATATACGCTTATAGTTATCTGATATAAATATCTTCCGTAGAACGCGTCCGCCGAAATTTTCGGCTGAAAGGGCCAACGAAAAGAATATATAGCAGGATAAATAAAGTGCTGCTGTTGGTGCGATCATGACACGAGTACTTGTTGTTGGCGGAGCCGGGTTCTTGGGCAGCCATCTTGTTCCGGAGCTGCTGCAGAACGGCTACGAGGTCACGGTCCAGGACCAGGTGCCTTCGGACAGCGCCGCAAAGCTCAAGCCTTTCCTGAAGGACATCACGTATTCATGGAAGAGCATAGTCGACTTTTCCGTCGAGGATCTGGCGGGGATAGACGCGCTCGTCCACCTTGCGGGCCAGGCGGACGTTCCGTTTGCGCTCAAGAGCCCAAGGCAGACATGGGACCTCAACACCAATTTGGTGGTGGACATACTTGAGGCGGTGAAGAAGAAGCCGCTCAAGACGATAATCATGAGCACCGACAACGTCTACGGCAAGGTGCCCGCGGAAAGGCTGCCAATAAGGGAAGAAGAGCCGGTCAAGCCGACCAACATATACGGCGCATCCAAGGCGGCGATGGAGGTTATGGCCCAGACGTATGCCAGGAAGGATAACATCCCGATAATGATACTCCGATCCGCGAGCATCTTCGGTGAGGGCAGCAGGCCGCAGGTCATCCCGATATTCATAAGGCAGGCGCTTGAGGGCAAGGACATAACGATAGAGGGCGACGGCTCTCAGTCGAGGGACTTCAACTACGTAAGGAACACCGCCCACGGCATCGTCTGCGCGCTCAGGAAGGATCCTGCGCAGTTCCCGGTCAGGGACAAGGTGCCGCACAACACCTGGAACATAGCCAGCGGGGAGGAAACGACGATCAAGAACCTCGCAGAGACCATAATCAGGCTCACCGGGTCGAAGAGCAAGGTGGTCAACAAGCCGTGGAGGGAGGGCGAGCAGGGTATAAGGTACCCGCTCTCAATTGAGAAAGCCAGCCTCGAGCTCGGGTACAGGCCGAAGCACACATTTGAGGAGGGTTTGGGCAGGACGGTAGAACACCTGAAGAGCAAGGCTTAGCCGCAAAATCACAACTTTTCTCCCCGTTTCTGCTCAAAAAGTGAGCGTATAAATATCAAGATTTCTACTTAGTAATATCAGATTCACATGTGGGTATTATCCATGGAAACACAAAGAAGGCAGAAGAGTGAACGGATGGCACCGGTCGGCGACGGGCCTGCTGCTGACATCTCCCTGCCGCTTGCGGCGCTCGGAGTCGCCGGCAGGAGCGAGAGGACGGCAGCTCCGGAAACAGAAACGAGACTGTCCGAGAAGGAATCCGCCGAGCGTGAGGCGTTGAGGGAATGGCTGGCCGCCGGCGCTAGGAATCCTGAGCCCGAACTTCGTTCTTCCATTCTTGACGTACGGGAGGAGCAGATTGCGGAATCGCATTTGAAAATCAGGCATCATAAGACGCCTGGTGAGCTGCTCCGTATTGATGGTCAGGGCAACAAGCGGTAATGCCGTCAGGCCTTCCGCTTCAAGAAGGCATATCCTATCGCCGAATAAAGCAACTTTGCCACGAGATAGTTCGGCGCAACAATCCCCGGTATCGGGCTCAGTTCGTTGACATCCATGGCGATAAGCCTCTTTTTCTCGAGAACCCCCTTCAGGACGTCTTTTAGTTCGTCGTAATGCATCCCGCCGGGCTCGGGTGTGCCGGTGCTCGGCATCTCGCTCGGGTCGAGCGCGTCAAGGTCAAGAGTTATATAAATATTTTCTGACTTGCAGTTCTTCAAAATCGTCTTCACTACCTCGTCGGTCTCCATCTTCCTCATGTCCTTCATGTAGAGTATCTGCTTTTCGTACCTGTCGGCGCTATCATGGTTTATGCTCCTGACTCCGATGCTGAAGCAGCTCTTGCACATCTCGCGTATCCTCGCCATGACGCATGCGTGCGAGTATCTCGTGCTCATGAATTCATCATAAGAATCAGCGTGCGCGTCTATGTGCAGGACGCTGAATTCCTTTGCCCTCTTTGCGACCGCCTTCACCGCGCCGACCGCTATCGTGTGTTCTCCGCCCAAAAGCAGCGGGAGCTTCTTGTCGTCCAATATCAATCCGACCTCTTTCGCAATCCTGTTGACCATCCCCTCCGGTGAGTTCAGGTCGGGTGCAAGCTCTTCGGTTGTGAATATCCCTACCTTGTCGCTGATCACCTCGTCGAACTCCTCGCTGTAGAGCTCCATGCTCCTGCTCGCTTCGATTATCGCGCGCGGACCCTCCCTCGACCCGACCTTGTAGGATGAGGTGGAGTCGTACGGCACCGGGACCACCACCACCTTTGCTGTCTTGTAGTCCTGCTCCTCAAGCCCGAAGAGGTTGTAGGGCGGCATCGCGTTTAGGATCTTCATGAAGAGCTATTGCACTTTAGCTGTATTTAGCATTTGCGCTTTTTGAAAAGAAAAAAGAAGAAGGGAAAAAAACAAAATGACCTGGCTTACATGTCTGCCCAGTCGACTCCCGCATATGAGATGAGGAACGCGAAGATCGTGATCCACATGTTCACCGTTCCCGCCGTGAGCGCCAGCAGAGCGAAACCGCCGAGCCAGATCGCCTTCATCGCCCCCTCCTTGGACATCATGTCGGCGTTGCCCTTCAGGCCCACCACGCCGAGCAGCAGCAATGAGATTGCGCTGATCACCGCTGAGGCGGCCAGTATCGGCAGCCACAGCCCAAGCGGGCTGGTCGGGCTGTTGACGCTCCATGCGCCGCCGTACAGGCCGAGGGTCCATGTCAGGTACACGTATATCAATCCACCCAAGAACACGAGGATGGATGCCGTAGTCGCACTTTTCTTTGCCATTTTTATCACCATTTTATCGTTAAACGAATCCACTCATTTATAGTAAAGAAAAAAATAAAAATTGAGGAGCCGTGGACGCTCCTCTATAGCCTTGTCGTGGTTTCTGGATCACATCATGTCCTTCCATCCGCTGCCTATGTACGCGAGCAGGAATCCGACTATCAATAGCCAGAAGCTTCCGCCGGTCGCAGAGGTTAGGATGAAGAGAGCGAGACCGCCCCACCAGATTGCCTTGCCGCGTCTCTTTGCGGAGGTGTCGTCACCCTTGCCCGCAAGCTCAACGAGGCTCAGTATCAGCAGAGATATGGCGCTTACCACCGCCAATCCGCCTACTACTGATGTCCATCCTACCGTTCCGGTCAGCCAGCTGTTCCATCCGCTGTAGGCCAGCCAGATATAGACAAGTGCTCCTAGCAACACTAGGAGTGATCCTATCATTCCGCTGTCTTTTTTGGTCGCCATGTTTATCACATGCCTGTATAGACCGCTCTGGGAAGCTTTTTAAATCTATCCCCGGAGTTCGTGGGCTTTTAATAAGGTATTTGACGATCGACGTAGTTTTAAACTTATCCTCACAAATTCATGTGTGATTCAATGGGTGACAAGATACGCTGCGCCCACATCCTCGTCGAGAAGATGTCGGTCGCCCAGCAGGTTCTGGACAGGCTGAAGGCTGGCGAGAGCTTTTCGAAGCTGGCCGCCGAGTATTCGATCGACGGCACCCGGAAGCGCGGAGGGGACCTTGGGTTCTTCGGCCACGGGATGATGGTCAGGCCCTTCGAGGAGGCGGCTTTCAAGCTCAATGTTGGGGAGATATCTGGGCTAGTGAAGACCGAGTTCGGGTACCATATAATAAAGAGGCTCGAATGAACTGTCAGCGGAGCCCGAGCTTCCTGAAGAGCGACTCGTAGAACGGCAGCGTCCTTGACACCTCGAACTGGAGGAGCGTTTCGCGTCTCTTTATGTATGTGTCCGGCCTTTTGCTCTTTAGTATTTCAATCAGTTTGCCTGCCACCTCCTTCTCGTCCTCGACCACGCACATCCCCTTCACCTCGTCGGCTATCGGAGAATATGATGGTAGTACCACCGGAACACCAAGCGCAATGCTCTCAAGCGCCACCAGGCCCAATCCTTCGCGTTCGGACATGTGGAGGCAGACGGCCGATTTGCTGACCTCCTTGTACAGCTCCAACCTGTCATCAATCCCCGGCCTGACGCTTACCACCTTCTGGAGGCCCATGCTCTTGATCATCCTGATGATGTTGTCGCGTTCGGGGCCCTCGCCGATCAGTACCGCCCTGACCAGGGGCATTTTCTTGTGGACCTCCTTTACAACCGCAAGCCACTTGTCAAACCTCTTCTCCTTGATGAGCCTGCCCCAAAATATTATCCTCATTCCCTCCTTCCTGCTTTTCGCCTTCGCTATCGTTTTGTCATCGAGAATCGGGGCGAAGACATTGATTCTTTTCCAGTCCACATTTCCCGCCGTGTGCAGCTTCTCCGCCGTCTCGGAGGAGTTGGTGATATAGGCGTCAGCAGAATCGATGAAGTACGTCGCGTACCTGTAGCCTATCCTCCCCATGAAGTCTCCGAGGTAGTCTTTCCAGTAATCCTTGCTCCACACCTCCACCACGTCGAGTATCAACTTACAGCCTGTCAGTTTGCAATACAGTTTCAGGATGGGCAGCTGCAGAATCGGGAACATGTTTGCCTCTATGACGTCGTACTTGTGGAAAAATATCTTCAAGGAGTTCATCGCGTACCAGATCGACGTCCTTATCGACCTGCGCCCGTGGCGATAGAACTTCTCCTTTGTGGTTCGCATTATCGTGTGGTACCTAATCCCCTTGTCGACGAAGTCACTCTGCATCCCCGGCCACCGGATAGACACGAAGTCCACATCATACTTCTTTGCGAGCTCTTCGGCTTCGGTCCGCTCGACCGCCTCGAGCCCGCCCATGTGCCACGGAAACGCCGCATCAGTCCAGAATGCGATCTTCACTCTATCCACCAAAGCAACTAAACATTACAGAGCAGATTTTAATACGTTCGGTATTAATCTGCTCTATGCAAACCAGTTCGATACGGGTCTGGGACATAAGTCGGGTATCACCTCTTAAGTATTATCACGTATGCCCTTCTTCCGATGTACTTTCTATTTGAATCTACTTTGGCGGAATTCCCGAACGGAGTGACTATCTTTTCATAGAAAGTCTCTACATTATCGCCCAGTATTATCTTTTTGTTCGAAATTTCAATTTTCCTATCGGTTTTAGTCATTTAAACACCGTAAACATATTACACCAAAAGGTTTTATCTCTATTATGGATATCTATGGATATCCTTATATACCTTTGGATATAATATGCACATGTGATTACATGGACTATAGAATAACAAACAACCAGTTTGACAGGTTCAAGAAGGATTTCAACGGCCTTCTTGAGCTCTACAGAAAAGAGTACTCCGTCGACACAGAAATCGATTGGGCGCACTACGAAAAGGAATATGCGAAACGTCTTCAGACCGCAATGAAGGAATTAAAGCCCATTATACGTGAGGCGTATGCGCCCTTATGCAATGCAAAAATCATCGGCAGACCTTCAGAAACCCAAATCATTGACAAAGTTGCGATACTACTTCTGAAGGACATATTCCACGTCAGCAACAGAAGGATGGCGAATTTCCTCTCTGTTTTCGGTGCTGTTTCGGAAATATCGATGTCATACAAAACCGTTGAGCGGCTATACTCTGATCCTCTCGTAATGCTGACCATACACAATATGTTTGTGGTTACCGTAAGGAAAAAGGGAATCACGCATGCGGACGTCACAGGCGATGGGACAGGATACAGTCTTACCGTGATGAAGCATTATTCGACGAATATCAGAAAGGAAAATGGAAGAAAGAAAATATTCGCGTACGCGTTTGCCTTCATGGACCTCTGCACAAAAATGTACGTAGGATACGGCACAGGTATGAGGTCTGAAAAGGAGGCATTCAACAATGCGAAGAGAATGATGGTAAGCCTCGGCATACATGTAGATAGTTCAACGTTGGACAGATACTATACGTATCAGTCGATTACTGGCGAATTCGATCATGATACGAAGATATACCTGCTTCCGAAGTTGAACACGACGATAAACGGCAATAGCAAATGGCATGAGATATGGAAATCGCTGGTGTACGATACGGTAGAATTCTTGCGACACTATTTCAAAAGAGAAAGTTCGGAGAGCGGATTTTCTGTTGATAAAAAGTCAAATGGATGGAAAGTGTGGCAGAGGCGTAATGACAGGATAAGCACATCTGTGATGTGCAAGGGGTTGTGGCATAACCTGTTACTGATTGGAAGGGATTGACTTATGTCCCAATCCCGTTCGATACGGGTCTGGGACATAAGTCGGGTATCACCTCTTA
>DAHXLY010000025.1 GCA_027365735.1 Microcaldota archaeon | reverse complement strand
TAGGTTTACCATCTCTGCCGACTCTCCCAAAAGTTCGTCTTCTCCGAACTTTCCGGAAGCCTTTAGCGCCTTTGCCACTCCTTTCATGATGCCTGCAAGATATATGCCGTCCCCAGGTGCGTATTCCCAGTGGCCCTTTTCGTGCTTCACCGCCGTCGCTACCACAGACCTGACAGGGTCGTCGACCGGAATCCCCGCCTTCTTGCAGACCTCCTCCTGCTTATTCTCGAACTCCGGGTCAAAGCCTATGTTTATTGTCCAGTTGGTCTGGTTTATCTCCGCCTCTATCAGGGAGGGTGTGGGAGTCCTCTTTACGCTAAGCCTGTACACCACGTCCCATCCCTCATCGATGAGGCAGTCGCGCGCGATCTCCTCGCTTGTCTGCTTCGAGATTGCCATTCAAATTACCTAACCTGTCTCTTGAATCCGTGGAGCTTCTGGAAGACCTCGATTGAGCCCGCCCTCGGCCTCGCCCACGGGTTTGTCTGTACCAGGTCCTCGAGGGTGCGCTTCTCCGTTTCAGTGAGCTCCGCACCGCCCGTCTCCCTTGCAAATAACGCACTGTTGGCCTTTATCGGACCGACGAACCTGCCGTATGCGAAATTCATCGCGTTCTTTATTGCCATCATCTCACTGCCCTCGCTGGTCTTGACCACCCACTCGCCAGGAAGCTTCAGGTCCTTCACGCTAAGCACCAGTGGAGCCATGGCTATTATATCCTGCACTTCGACTTTGTCGGAGCTATTGGGATTCAGCGCGAGCCTGTAGGCGGCGAACGCCTGGGACATCTTCCTAAGATATATCAATTGCCTTGAGGACGGTGCGAACATGTTAGGGCAGACGCTCGCATCAGATGCATATGCTTTGCACTGAGCCTTCTGACAGAATTCTGCGGAAAAGTTAGAGATGGTCCTCTTTGTACCCTCGGGTGAATGGAAACAGTTGTCCATGTCGCTCAGGAACCTAAGGAACTCCACCGTAAGCGGTGCAATCTCCATCCCCTTGAGCGCCCTATTCAGTTGGAATATCGCCTCCTCCTGACCTTTTTCCTTCCTATGCGGACTAAATCCGCCCTCCCTGATGATGTTTCTTACATCATCATCAGTGGTGGGGAAGTATTTGAAATCTATCTTCACGCCGAATCTGTTGGCGTCAGCCTGGTCCATGTCGAACGTACCCCCATATTCAGCGCCATCGTTGATTGTGGCTATCCTTAACTGGAAACGGCCGCTGCCGTTGTTGCCGTTTTCAAACGGGACACCGGGATAGCAGGCATATCCTCCATCGAATTCCATCTGGTCGAGTGTTAGCCAGCTCTTTAACGCATTCACAAGCGCGGCCGGAGCCCTGTTGAATTCGTCCATAAGCACCGCCTTCCCCGTAACTATTTTCGCTGGCTTGACCACGTCACCAAGCCACTTCCCCTCGGCCATCTGGCCTGGTGCTATGTTCCTGAACTTATTCTGGTCGAGACTCGGGTCTATCGTGAGCTTTCCGCAGTCGTCGCCGAAGAAGCTGTACATCAGTCCGAGCGAGAACTGGGTCTTGCCGTCCCCGGTCGGCCCGATCAGCAAAATCGGAACGTTTGCCACTGTGGCAAGCATCGCCACCTCCCTGAGCCCTAGCTTCATCTCCAGCCCAGACTTCTGGTTTACATACTCGAGAATCGGAGCGCTGTGGTGGAAACCGGCGGTATCTCTGTTGAGCGTTTCGAGCAGAGTGATGAATTGCTTAAAATCCTCCGCTGTGACTCCTGTTCTCTTCGGTACTTCCTTTGTCGCTTCTGGCATATCGTCAACCTGTCGCCATATAATCGGCAATCTTATTCAACTTGTTATGATATTTATAGGTTGTTAGATTTATCAAAAATGGGACAATATATTGGGATTTTGCTCCCTCCAAAAAGCGTTATATATCTGATTGAATTGAGAGGTATTATGTAGGGGTTCTTGTAGAGTGACATTTTGGTGGCCAATATCGATAAACAAGGAGAGCTGGACAAGATATTGGGAGTTGCCGGAATTGGCAGCACAAAGAACACTATCCCGAAGGATGCGCTCGAGGAGCTCCTTAGGGAAGAGCTGACCCCCGACATAACTTCGGTGCCAATGGCTACGCTCAGGAGGTATGCCGAAAGCACCAATGAGGAGGACAAGCTCATGGCTGCAACCAACATCGGCGCAACATCGGAGATGCTAAAGAGGCTGTCGATATGCGAATACACCTCGGTTAGGAAGGCTGTTGCGATGCACCCGAACACGCCGGTGGAGACCCTGACAATCCTCTCGGATGACGTAAGGTTCGAGGTGAGGTTGCGTGCCGCGAAGAACATCCACACGCCGATGAAGACGCTACTGAAGCTGGCGGGCGATTCGGACATGTACATAAAGGCGGCAGTAGCCAGCAACCCAAACGCCACTGCAGAAATACTTATGGTCCTCTTCATAGAGGCAGAACCGATAGTGCTTAAGGAGATTGCAAAGCACAACAACACGCCGATCTTCCTGCTGGAGAAGATCATAAGGATGTACGACCCCGATATAACCGCCGAGGCTAGCAAGAACCCGAATTACGAAAAGACTTTCATAGACATTCGCATGACCGATTAGCAGTGCAGAAGAGCCTAAAAAGCCACCAGAAGAAAAAAATGATTTTAATGACACAAATTATGCAGATCAAGGCGCCAAAACCCTACAGGATCGACAAGAGAGCTCTTGAGGAGCTTGGCATCAGTGTGCCTGAGCCGAAACAACCAAAGCCCGTGGAACAGGCAGAACAAAAGCGTGAGCTGGCAGTAAATATTCCCACGCCACATAGAGGTGAAGCGACCGAAATGCTGGAAGTCCCGGAAGATGAAGACAGGCCGCCGAGACCTGTCGAAATGTCAAAGGACAGAAACAACATAATCTACGTAGCAGGCGGCGATGACGGAATAGGTGCGTACGACAGGTTTACGCACTTCGACCGATGCATCAATGATGGGGTTAAGCTCAGAGGCTGGAAGACAAAAACCGGAATGAAACAGATAGAGTGCAATAAATGCACGAAGTGCGGTGCAGATTACGAATCGTTTAAGGCATCGTACGCGGTTTCGCACGGCGAAGGCAAGATACCAATCCTAATGGCACCCCAAGAGGACGATGAGGGGCAGTGGGCGTGGCAGTGCACGAAATGCGAAGAAACAATTCAGGCGAAGGTGGTAGAAAAAGTTGACATGAACAGCCAAACCATCTCATACTATGTCACGCAGTTCTGCGAAAACTGCACCCCTAAGAGGCCGGAGGCTAATCTGGAGGTTTATGAACCGCCTGAAGAATACGGGTTGAACAACCTCTCCGATGTTATGCAGCACCAGGACCCCAAAAGCGACCCTGACCCTCCGCGGCCCAGAACCGATGAATCAAAAGAGTGCAAAGAGGCTATGTCGAAGTTGACCACGTCAAAGCGGCTTGGTGAGCTTGCAAATAGCACAGACCCGAGGGTCAGGTCATATGCGGCGGAAAATCCGAACATCTCCGAAAACACGCTCGCTATGCTCTCGTGCGATGGCGATGAAGGGGTAAGACAATCGGCACACAACAATCCTTGCTGGGACTTTTACTTCCCGCCCAAATCTGACGCTTCTTCACCGAGCCGAGCCTTTCCAGGTTATCAGCAGCATATATAAGATTATAACCAGTGCGAATGCAAAGAGCGAAGACCATGGCGTCACCTGGCGCGTGGCAATCGCGGATGCATCACATACCAAAGGGGGGAAACTCCTCCCGAAAGAATGGTTATGCACGCGACAAACTGGACTGGCGTGCCGGTAACTCACAGTTTCGCATTAGGCCACTAGCGTGCCCATAGTTCAGGGTTTATAAACATTGCCCTGTCCCTGCACGTTTGCGCTTACTAGAGTGGTGTTGCTCTCCGGAGTGACATCGTTCCTGTTGCCCGATATTTGCAGCACCAACCTTCCGCCATACACCCTGACGCCATTGAGGTCGCTTGTTATGTTCAGGTAAACCGTAGATCCGTCCTGGACGTATATGTTGACGACATTCTGCTCCCCAGTAATCACCACATCAGTGTTGTTGGTCACAGTAAAAGAGGCTGACTGTTGGGTTGTGTTCACATAAATCACAGTCAATACATTTCGTGGGGGGAACAGCACCGTAGTGGTGCTGGTTGTAGTCAGGTATGGATTTTGCGGGTAGAGGTTTCTGATTATGTTGATTGTGCTTGATGGGAAAAGCAGGTATGATGCAATTACAATCGCGATGAGCGACACCAGTATTGTCGCCATCTCTTTTGCAGTCATGCGGTCGCCGGTAACATAGCACTGGTTAGGTTTAAAAACTTTGATTACGTTTGTTTACCGTGATGATATGGCATCCATAAAGCTCACGCTGAAGAAATCTGACCTCTTGGAGGGAAAGCCGGTCAAGGTAATGGCGAATGGCCATGCTGTGATGATTGTGCTGGTAGGAGGGGAGATACATGCAATAGATGGAGTCTGTTCACACAGGGGCGGCCCGCTAGAACAGGGAAAGCTTGAGGGCTACAACATAAAGTGTCCGTGGCATGGGGCGATATATGACATCAGGACGGGCAAGGCCGACCCGAAGACCCCATTCGGGAAGGGACAGGCAAAGTACAACATAAGGGAAGGGACAGGAGGAGAGCTTACACTGGAAATGTAATCAGCCTGTACGCTTATTTAGCTTGAAAGCCTCATGGATAATTGCACGGGTGTTGGGCAGCATCTTTAGAACCGCGGCCTCCTTCTCAGTGAACCACCCTATCCTCTCCGACTCGTCATCCATCTTTAGCTTCTGACTGGGTCTTATCATCTTCGCAAGATACAATATGTTGTAGTGATAGTGCACTGGTCTGTCTTTGTACGGCACTCTGGTGTAGTCAACAACCAGCGGCATGGGAAGGTTGGATGTTATGCCGCTTGAGCTTAACCTCTTCCCTATCAACTTGACATCAAGGCCGGTCTCCTCCTTAACCTCTCGTATCGCAGCTTCGTGCGGCGCCTCATTCTCGTCAACGTGCCCTCCAGGCTGTATCCACACGCCCATTCCCTTATGCTCCACCAAAAGTACCTTCCCCTTATCTATGACAAAACAGCCAGAGGCTATGCATTTCTTTACCACCTAATCACCTTATTTTTTCTTCGTCATCCTTTTTGGATTGAGGATCTTCATCAGGTCGCTCTTGGGCATTATCTTCATCTCGAGCGCCACTTGCATGATGGTCTTTTTCTTCTTGTACGCCAACCTGGCTATCTTCGCCGCTTTTGCGTAGCCTATGTATGGAGCGAGCGCGGTTGCGAGGGAGAAATCCCGCTCGACATTGTCCATGAGCCTTTCGGTATTTGCTTTTATCCCAACAACGCACCTCTTTGTGAAGGCGTCAACAGCTGCGGTTAGGATGTCGATAGAATAAAGCAGGTCAAATGCCATAAGCGGCATGTAGACATTCAGCTCGAGCTGCCCTCCTTCTGCGCTAAGTGAAATTGCGGTGTCGTTTCCAATGACCTGGAAACAAACCATGTTCAACATTTCAGGCATGCTTGGATTGATTTTGCCGGGCATGATCGAAGAACCAGGCTGGACGGCAGGCAGTATTATGTCCCCGAACCCGGATGTCGGACCGGATGCCATCAGCCTGAAGTCGTTCGCTATCTTATTCAGCGCAATGGCAAGGTCGCGGAGGGCGCTGCTCGTCCATTCCTCCTCGCGGTTCTGCTGTACGTCGAAGAAGTTCTTTGCGAGCCTGAAATCCTCCTTCGAGTTCTTCCGGACTTCCTCGATCACAAGTTTCGAATATTTCGACGAAGCCTCCACGCCGGTGCCGACCGCTGTTCCGCCAAG
This sequence comes from Microcaldota archaeon, assembly GCA_027365735.1. Taxonomy (GTDB): domain Archaea; phylum Micrarchaeota; class Micrarchaeia; order Micrarchaeales; family Micrarchaeaceae; genus JAJZYD01. The sequence continues at coordinate 23,071 of DAHXLY010000025.1, read as the reverse complement.
AGAAAGATACAGAAGCGAGTTTAAGGCCTTGGATATGTTTTCCATCTGGTCGGAGACCGATGCCGCGTAGCTTGAGAACTCCTGCCCGAGCGTGATCGGAACCGCATCCTGGAGGTGGGTCCTTCCGGTCTTGACCACGCTCCTAAACTCCTTTGACTTCCTTTCAAGTGCTTTCTGCAGTCCAGCAAGCGCCGGGAGCAGCTTCCACTTGACCGAGCAATGGACCGACAGCCTTATCGTGGCAGGGAAGGTGTCGTTGGTCGATTGCGACATGTTGACATGGTCGTTGGGATTGATGATCTTGTAGTCGCCCTTCCTTCCGCCTAGAATCTCTATAGCCCGGTTTGCAATCACCTCGTTGACGTTCATATTGACGCTCGTGCCGGCGCCAGCCTGGAATATATCGGTCACGAACTGGTCGTCGAATTTCCCCTTGATGACCTCGTCTGCCGCCCTGGCTATCGCTTTTCCCCTCTTTTCATCCAGCTTTCCCAATTTCATGTTTGCGAATGCGGCGGACTTCTTTATGATGGCGTAATGCTTTATGAACGTGAGCGGCACCCTTGTGCCCGATATCTGGAAATTCTGTCTTGCGCGTTCCGTTTCTGCACCGAAGTAAACATCAGCAGGCACCTTCACACTTCCGAGAAAATCCTTTTCGATTCTGTATTTCATCAAAACACCTATTTCTTCGATCCTGACAGTCTATATTTGGCAACCTCAGACTTAAGAAGCTGTATAGCGAGCGCGGGATCGACAGACTTCGGGCACACCTTCGAGCACGATCCGGAAAACTCGCATCCCCAAATTCCATCAAGGGTATCCAACTTCTCGAGTCTCACCGCCTTTCCCTGGTCGCGGGAGTCGGTTATGTAGTGGTATGCCTGCGCAAGCGCCTGCGGGCCGACAAAGTCCTTGTTTGTATTTTCGACAGGACATGCGTCGAGGCAGAGCCCACACTTTATGCATTCCGCAAATGGAAGGTATGTGTCTCGCTGTATGTCTGTTTGAGGATATAGGTTTTTGGCGTCGTATTTCTCCTTCTGATCGTTCCTTACCAGCCATGGCATTACGCTTTTATGCTTCTCGAAGAAGTCATCGAAGTCTGTGACCAACCCCTTCAGCGTGGGCTGGACCATTATTGGTGCAACGGTAAGGTTGGAAGACATCTCAGTTACGAGGGTTTCGCATGCAAGCCGGGGCTTGCCGTCTATAACCATGGCACACGAGCCACAGATACCCATCCTGCAGCTGTATCTGAATGAAAGTTCTGGATCGTGGGTTTCTTTTATATGAATGAGTGCATCCAAAACAGTGGTAAGATTCGTTGCGGTGATTGCGAACTCCTTATTAACGAACTTCTCACCCTCGATGTCGAACAAATTGACGTTAATCCTTACTTTCTTACTTTCCTGGCCCATGGGTGAACACCTCCTTGAATCCTACAACTCCGTAGATTATTGAACCTATGCCCACCAGTGCAGCAAGCACCACACGGATTTGGTGGTACTGCGGCATCTGTGATGTGACCGATATCAACCAAAGTCCGATCGGGATCCCTATCATCGCAACGTAAAAGAAAAACATTATGTTGAATCCAATCCTCATATGGTCCACCAGAGAATCGCATACGCAAATCCGAAAATCCAAAGCAACAGCGCAACGTATGGAACAAGCACAAATGCGGTTCCGGACTTTTTGTACCTGCTCCGCATCATGGAGGTGTATTCCTCGCTGAGGCGGCTGTGCACCATTCCACCGCTGAGCATCATGGACATGCCCTTAAAGGTCTCGTAGAGCTGCGGGGTAATCAGCACCCAAACAACCAACGTAAGCGGCTTTACATAACCTGACAGCTGTGGATAGATGGAAAGCGACAGCAGGAGCACAGCCCCGTAAATGAATGCGACAAATATCAAAACCCTGTAGAATAACATATGTACGAATCCCTCCAAGTCAAAACCGAGCAACCGGGTTATCTTGAACTGGTTTCCACGTTGTTCGAATGTCACCTTCTTCATCTCATCACTAATATTTCCTTTCCATAGGCTTGAACCTTCCTGCCTTTACCTTAAGATATGAGATCTTGATACCGTCGCCAACCGCTCTCACAAGGGTGTGTTTCATCCAGTTTTTGTCGTCGCGCTTTGGAAACTCCCTCATTGCGTGCGCGCCCCTAGATTCCTTCCTTAGTATCGCCCCTTCGATGACGGCTTCGGAGAGGCGGACCATGTTCCCAATCTCTATCGCATCCCTGAAGTTTGTATTATATATCCTGCTCTTGTCACCGATGTGCACCCTTCCAAGGCGCGCCTTCAGCGATGCGACCTTCGCCTTTGCCTTCATCAATGACCTGAGGTTTCTGTAAACACCGACATCCCTGTCCATTGTGCTCCATAGCTCCCTCCTTATGTCATACGGATTTTCTGTGCCCTTCCTGTTAAGGAGCTCGCTTATCCTCATCTCCTCCTCATCGACGATCTTCTTTACAGAATCGTAAGGCACCCGCCTGCTCTTCGTTGCGAGCTGTGCAGCGGCGTTCCCCGTTATCCTGCCCCATATCACGCACTGGCTGAGTGAATTGCTGCCCAGCCTGTTTGAACCATGAACGCTGACACACCCGCATTCACCGGCAGCCCAAAGGCCGTTTGCCGCCTTTCCGTTTATGTCGGTGTGGATTCCACCCATCGTGAAGTGCGCCACCGGCCTGACTGGAAGCGGTTCCCTCGAAGGGTCGAGCCCGATCATCTTCATAGATATCTCACGAATCATCGGAAGCCTTTCATTCAGTTTCTCTTCGCCAAGGTGCCTGAGGTCCAGATGGACGTGCTCGAGGTCTCCAAACCTGTCGTCGGTTATTCCCTTCCCGTCCTCTATCTCCGACATGATGGATCGCGAGACAATGTCCCTTGGTGCGAGCTCCATCTTGCTCTTTGCATACTTCTCCATAAAGCGTTCGCCTTTCGAGTTGAGCAGGTATCCTCCCTCGCCCCTCGCCGCTTCTGTGATCAGTATGCCGCTCGGTATGAGGCCGGTCGGATGGAACTGCACAAACTCCATGTCCTTCAGCTGGATCCCTTCCTTGTACGCAAGGGCGATTCCGTCTCCGGTGCTGGAATAGGCTGTTGTAGTAAATCCATAAGAACGCGCAAATCCACCAGTCGCGATTATGCCCGCGTTGGAGAGAAACACTCGCATATCGCCTGTTGCAAGATCGATAGCGGCAAGACCTTTGAACACCCCCCTTGACATTATAAGTTTTGTTGCGACATGTTCATGGAAAATCTCAACATTGGGGAAGCTGATCAGGTTGTCGTACAATGCATTAAGCATAAAGAACCCGGTTTTGTCCGCAGCGAAGGCGGTTCTGTTGATGCTCATGCCGCCGAATGCCCTGAGCACCACCTTGCCTTTGCTATCACGGTTCCATGGAACGCCCAAATGATCGAAAAGCTTTATCTCGCCAGGCGCGTTGTTGACCAAAACGTCCACCGCATCCTGGTCGGCCAGGTAGTCGGAGCCCTTGACGGTGTCGAATGCATGCAGCTCGAGGCTGTCGTCGTTTTCTCCAGGGTAAAGGACACCTGATATCCCGCCCTCCGCCGATACGGAATGGCTCCTCATTGCGTGCAGCTTCGAGACGAGGGCGATCTTAAGCTTGCCGTTGGCCTTCGCAGCCTGCAGCGCAGCCCTCATCCCGGCAAGTCCGCTGCCGAGTATGACTATATCGTAGTTGAGAATCTCCACACATATGCTTGTCTGAAAATAGTTTTAAACCTATCACTCGTGCCGTTTGAGGAGCCGCGTTATTATTCCCTTCTTGTTAAGCTTTGCTATGTCTGCCTCCAGCCTAGAGTATCTCTTGAGCGCGGCTTTGACTGCCTGCCTTATCGCGGACGGGTCCTTCTTCACCCTTGCGACACCGGTACTCATCGCCGCCTTTGCGACGGCAACGGCGACATTGGCAGTCATTTCGGAGAAGTTGTCCGCAACGAAGTTGGGAATTATATGATCGCTCTTCAGCCTATTCTTCGGGATGCTTTCCGCCATGGTGGCCGCAGCTGCAAGCAGCATGGCGGTGTTGATCTTCCTCGCATGCACATCAAGCGCGCCCCTGAGTATAGCAGGGAAGGCAAGCAGGTTGTTGACTTGGTTCGGGACATCGCTTTCCCCGGTCGCCACGACTGCAGCCCCAGCGGCGATGGCCTTTTCATATGATATTTCAGGGTCAGGATTGGCGAGCGCAAACACAATCGGGTTCTTCTTCATCGACTTGATCATTCCATCCGTGAATGCCCCTCTCGATGAAACGCCGATAAGCACGTCGGCCCCCCTCGCAGCGTCCTGGAGCTGGCCCTTTAGCAATCCGCGATTTGTATGGGTTGCGAGAGATTCCTTCATCGGATTCATGTTGTCCTTCCTGCCCTTGTAAAGTATCCCACGGGTGTCGCACATTATTATGTTGGTAGCGCCCTCCGATATTAGCAATTGGGCGATCCCCACACCCGCCGAACCGACCCCATTTATCACGATTCTCGCGCTCTTCACGCTCTTCCCGACCAGCTTGAGCGCATTGGTGAGCGCGGCGAGCGCTACAACCGCCGTCCCCTGTCTGTCGTCGTGATACACAGGTATGGAAAGCTCCTTCTGGAGCATCTCGAAAACGACGAAAGAGTTGGGAGAGGATATGTCCTCGAGGTTTATCCCCGCTACCGATGGTTCTATTGCCCTCGCAAAAGCGACGATCTCCTCCGCGCTCTTTGCGCGGATCGCAATAGGAAGGGCATCGACGTTGCCGAACTTCTTGAAGAGCAACGCTTTTCCCTCCATCACCGGTATGCCCGCCTCAGGACCGATATCACCCAGCCCGAGTATCCTCGAGCCGTCGGATATTATCGCAATCCTGTTGCCGCGGGATGTGTATTTGTACGACAGGTCCTTGTTGGCCCTGATCGCCTTGCTGACGTATGCAACGCCGGGCGTGTAGTAAACAGCGAGGTCCTCCAGGCTCTTTATTTTAACGCGTCCCACCAACTCCACCGCTCCGGAACTGGCGGCGTGCGCATCAAGCGACAGCTTCTCGATGTCCTTGATCCTGTTGAGCGCGGGTATTACCCTCTTCAGCTTTATTCCCATCTGATCACAGCATTAACGCTTCGGAGCGATTATTTAAAACCCTTGGCGTCCGCCTTAAGAAAGGATTAAAACGCTATGCATCTATCTTAACATATGCATGACTTCGTGATAAGGATCGCGACGAAGAGGGACATACCAGCCATAAGCAGATTTGGCACTCCGATAGCTAGAGAGCTGGATTTTTACACCAAAGAGCACATAGCAAGGAACGTATACGAACTGAGCGTAGAGGATCTTCTTGACACATTCAAGAGCAAAGACAGCCTGATAGTGGCAGAAACGAAAGAGGGCAAAATAGTCGGAATGATAGCGCACTATCCGGGCCTTGGCCATGTTGACTGGCTTGACTGGATTATCATAGATAAAGATTATAGAAGGGACGGTCTGGGAGGGGCTATGATGAACTTCACCATAAAAGAGGCGAAAAGGCATGGCTGCCACAAAATATGGTGCGACACGCATCCGAAGAATACGCCGGTCAATGGGTTCCTAAAAAAATTAGGTTTTAGAAAAGTAGGGATTTTGAAAAAGCACTCCTTCAAAGATGATCAGCTAATCTGGGAAAAGATCATAGGATAAGGGTCAGGCACGGGCGGACTTGGCGTATTTGTCATAAAAGAGTATCGCCTGTATCGTCGTAGCGCCTCTGATTTTGTTCCTCTTTATCATCTCCATAGCCTTCGGAAGGCTCATCAGAACAACTTCTGCAACCTCCGTCTTATCAGGATTGCCATGGTCGGTGCGTGAACCGCATTCGGCCAAATAGAAATATCCCCTCTGCTTAGTGAACGCTGGACTGAGGAAGGAGCTGAAGAGATAGCGCACTTTCTTCGCCTTGTATCCGGTCTCCTCTTCCAACTCGCGGATGGCCGCCTTCTTGGGGTCCTCGCCCTTGTTTATGAATCCCATCGGCACTTCATAATCCCAGCCATCTATCCCCGCACGATAGTGCCTGAGCATTACCAGCTTGCCCTTGTGGAGCGGGACTATCACCGCACCATCAGAACGATTCATCCCATAGAGTGGGTACATCTTCCCCGTCGGCAGCCTGACCATCCTCTTGAATATCGTGAAATATTTACACACGAATAAAATCTCATCTTTCGCCATGCTGTGGTATCGGAAAATAAGTTTTTAATACATCCCTGTCATTTGCTGCGCTTTACAAGACCCATCAGTTCATCCAGAGAATCTGCAGACGCAGCCTTGAACTTCCTTTTGACGCCGCACTTCTGGCAGGTATAGTTGATTGTGTAATAGTCCCTTTGGAAAACCGCGCTGGTGGGTTCCATCGCGCCGTTGCAGGCCGACGCCCTGTCGCCAGGCACGAGGTCGTCGACATGCCTGCTCCAAAGGCACTTCGGGCAGTGGTCGGTGTATCCAGAACCGTTCACGAACAGTCCGCAGTGAAAGCAGTTGAAATCTTCTATGACACGCTTGAAGTTGGACAGAGTCACACCCCGTTCGTGGACAGGTTGGCAAAGAACTCATCAATCAGCGCCATGGCTTCTGGCACGGTATGATAATGCTTAGCGACCACACCGGGATTGCCTGATATTACTGCAGTGAGCCTCTTTTCAGGCGGCAAACGGTGCAGGCACAAAACGGGCTTTCCCCTCATGACGTGGTTATCGATCTCATAACCGACTCCGATAGAAGGTGTTGTGACCTCCGCAACCTGAACGTCGGATGCATGAAGCAGCTTCCTCAGGTTAGCGTATGTGTCGTTCACATTCCCGGTTCCGTCCCTGGCGGTCAGCATGAGGTCGCCTACATATTCGGTGAGCACTGTTCCATGCTTGCGCAGGTGAACGATGAGGTCCCTGTAAAGCGGTGCATCGTTTCTGCCGGCAGTTATCGAGCCAGAGAAGAATATGTTCGTCATGAAGTTCACCGATCATTACTTGTTCCTCTTCCTCTTTGGGGTCTGTTTCGGCTGTGAGTCGTCACCCTCCGACCAGCCCTTTGGAATGACAAGCTTGCCCTTCTGGATGTCGTTCATGCCGAATATGCCAAGCGGTGTGGGGACTCCAAGCCCGCGCGATTCGGTGGGTATGAAGATTATGTTGTTCCTGCCGCTTATTCCCACCTCATAGAGCATGTTGAGCGCACGGAGCTGCATTGCGTACATGTTTCCGTGGTACAGGTTGGCTGCATCTATCATCTTCCCTGCGGCGAGCTTCTCCGACTCTGCCAGGACGACCCTCGCGTCCCTCTCCCTTGAGGCGATCGCGACCTTCGCCATGGCGTCCTGCAGTTCGGAGGGTATCTTGACGTCTCTTATCTCGACCGATATTACGTTGACGCCCCACGGGAGCACGCGCTCGTCTATAAGGGTCTTCACCTCATCGGCTATCTCGCTCCTTCCCTGGATCATCTTGCTGAGGTTGACCTTTCCGATCACGTCTCTAAGAGCGGTCTGGGCCGCGAGCGTGACGGAGTCCTGCATCTCGGTCACCTGTAGCACGGTCTTCTCCGGATCCTCGACGCGCGCGAACATAATTGCATCGACATCGACCCCAACATTGTCGGCAGTAAGTGTCTTCTCGGCCGAGAATGTAGTAGACGAAGTCCTGAGATCGAACTGGTATGGCATGCTCTGTATTAATGGTATGATCAGGAACAAGCCAGGGCCGTATATGCCCTTGTACCTTCCGAGCGTCAGTATCGGCCCCCTCTTCCACTCCGGAAGGACCCTTATGCTGACAAAAAGGTAAAGTACGAAAACTATCACAAACGTTGTTGCAAAGGCACCGGCGCCAGACCCAAATGTTACAAGCGCGGCAATAAGTACCGAGGCGACTAAACCTATAATCAATGCAAGCGCAGAATTACCGGAACCGGTGTTGCCCTTCACAGTCGGGGCATTAACTATAGTATTATTGGCCACATGCACACCCTCGGTATTAGATGGTATTTCTTATTTTTATAACTTTCCATGGGCTAATGCTTTTGGTCGACCCTATGGAGGTCCTTTATGTCGAACGGCGGTAGCGTGACCACCCAGATATAAATGCCATCCTTTGATTCAACATGGTGCATTGTGTTTGGTTCTATTTTAACGACATCTCCCTGCTGAAGGGGCACCCTTTCGCCATCAAGAAAAAGCATCCCCTTTCCGGTGTCCACCATGTAGTACTCGGTCATCTTCCTGTGGAAGTGGGGCTCTGACCTCTTTATTATTGCAAGAGCAACTCCGGCATTTCCGGCTATACCTGATTCATATACGGTCTCCTCTTCGTTGTCTATCTTATTGCCCGAAAGGATATTCATATGAACCCTGCCCGTCCTTCTTGTCACCATTCAACCACCGATTGCACTCTGTTCATTCGGCTATATAAGGATTGCGCTAGTCAGGCCTTGAGGATATGGCCAATCCCTCTTCTCTGCTCCGACCTGAAAGTGCTGAGCCAAATCTCCGTTTTTATAGTTGTAAAAAAGATGTAAAAAAGAAAAAAGGAGGCATCCGTCTTCAGGATGCCGTTAGGTTGGCGCTTGCCCTGGCGCCCTCTTCACCGCTTACGACCATTTTATACATGTCGTTCGCAACAGGAGTTATTATCAGCCTGCCGCCGCCAAAGCTCATAGTCCCATTGAAGGTGAATGTTGCGCTCGACCCTGCTGTCAGGTTGTAACCTCCATTGCTCTCCTGTTCGCTTTCGCCGTTCACCGAGGGCAATGTCAGCGCCCCGCCCTGTCCTATCTGGAAGTTAAGAACGTGCAGGCTTTCTGCTTCTATGCCGACATCCACAGCTTCATGTTCAGACCCGGCCGTACTTGCGTTCTCACCAGGTGTATTGCTTGGTGCGTGATGTCCGTTATCGCCGCCGCTCACCCCTACTTCTGTGAAAGAGCTTGTATTAATGGTACCAGCATCACTGGCGTTTATATGCACCGTAGTATTGAGGGAATTAACGGGTACGACAAATATGCTCTCATTTCCATAGATCAGCACATGCCTAAGATCTACGCTCATGTTAGAGTTATCCTTCACCGTTACCGATAGGCTCGTGGTGTTACCGCTAGCGGAAAGCGAAGCTGCCGTTATGCTGACATTCGGCATTGCATCATCGAGATGCGCCCTTGTGCTGGCATTCAACGACTCCCTTTCGCCTATGTGCAATGATTGGGACCTGCTCTGGTTGCCTATCGCAACCGCCCTGACCGAAGGCACCATAACAAATGTCGTTGCATTTGCCGTGAATATCGAAACTATCGTCGGTGTGAAGTCCAGGAGCGTACCTACACTCGCGTTTGCCTTTCCGTTGCCAGTCATATGGGCGGTCACACTGCCAGACGGGACGGTCACATTGCTCGTCACGCCATTTACCGTTATTGTTGCACTGCTCACATCGAACCTTACCATATCAATAGTAGAATTTGCCGGTACATTGGCGGCCCCTATCACCTGCGTCACGTTTACCAAGCTCATCAGGTCAAGCGTTCCGTTACCCTGTGCATTTACCCACCCAGAACCAGAGGTTCCGCTCGCATGCACCGCCAAATTCGTATACACTATCGTCAATGCAGTGGTACCAACAGGGACCTGCGGAGGGTCAGTCATAAAAATCGGCGTTGAAACACCGCCCGGAGTCCCGTAATTGTATCCACCGGTTGTCGTCGCCGCGCTATTATTTCCGTTCGGCAGTACCAGCACCATCGCCGCCACCAGAACTATCACTATCGCCCCTATGATGTACAAGCCCTTTTTGTCCATGTGACCACACCTATTTCAATTCAATATAGGAGGGGTGCATATTTAAATAGTTTGCAGCGTTTCGGTTTCCTTACCCAGTATCGCTGTTGAACTTCATAGCCGGTTTGCCTCATTGAACCAACCGGTACTATAGATGCATATGGGCTCACAGATTTACATCCGACTACGCCACAGTTTGCAGGATTTGCAGGAATAACCCTTACAAACTTAAGTAGAAAAGAGAGGAAAAGAAGATTTAAAATTATTTTACAGTAACCTTTGTTCCAGCGGGTACCCCATATTCTTCGATTTTACCATCAGGATAGGTCCCCTTAGCGTCATCAATTTTCCCAATTGCTCTGGCCGCACACCATTATTGACCATCTCCTTTGGTGTCCCTCTTTCATTTATCGCGCCAAACATGTCAACACGTTATCCGCATGATTTTTTGAGATATCTACAATTCTACAATTAACTAAAATGTCTATATTTATGAAAGAGGTTTGCTATTTTGAAACATCATTACCAAAGGTTCAAATCTCCCATAAACCCTCTTTTTCCTGACGTATGCGGTCTTGTTTAACGACGTAAACCGGCAAGGTTTAAATACCTGGTCGCTTTCATCTCATTCGCAGGTTTTGGTGAATTCATGGCAACAGCTCAAAAGGACGTCGAGATCGAAGATTCGAGGCCGGCAGGATGCAGGAGAACTTTATGTCCCGCTATATACGAGGCGATCAGGGCTATCGATGCGGCGCGCGGCGACATGCAGGTCAACCTTATCCTGGAAAAAATTTCGGATGACTACGATAATTGGACCAATTTCAAGCACCTTCAGGCGCGGCGGTCGTGGGTACTGGCGCCCAAGGACGTGATGGATTTGTGCTATGCGCTCCCAGATGACGCGAAGGCGAAGCTCGAGTCGATCGGCCTCCTTCCGTACACGCAAACCGCGACAAGGAACAGCAGCAAGGGCGTCCACCTATCCCGCATCGGCTCGGACCAGACGCTCCACACCGCCATCATGTGCATCGTTTCAACCCCGCGCGGCATGCCTGTGCTTTCGCACAGCCCGCTGCTCAGGGAGGAGTCTGAATTCATACACGACGGGAAGCCATGGTCAGCCAGGCTGGACACCGTCTGGGATGAGGCCCCGACGCCTGTCGCAGAGCCAGCAAATCCATTGGAGGCGATGCAATCGGTTCCAAAAGGCCCGGTGCAGACATTAAGGAGGGATCCCGCTTTCCGCTAACGGCTTAACAGCTAATAATATATATCTCCGCGGCGATATCTGATTATGGAAAAGATAAAGAGGGACGATGCGGTGCATCTCCTGTCGCAGGTGGTCGACCCGGAGATGGGGGCCGACATTGTCAATCTGGGATTGATTTACAACATCGACATCAAGCCGAACAATGATGTGAATGTGATCCTCACGATGACGAGCCCGATGTGCCCGGTCATCAGCATAATACTCGCCGACGTACAGCTGAGGCTGCAGTCAATACCTAATGTCGGGAAGGTGGACCTGGAGTTGGTATGGGAGCCGATGTGGAGCCCCGAGATGATGAGCGACGACCTCAAGTACGCGAAGTACTGAGCCCTGTTTCTATAAACGTCACGTTGCCGACTGTCTTCACAAGCGCCCCGTCCGCCTCCGCGCTCGCCTCGACTGCGGTGAGCCATGACCGATGTTGTTGGGGCGTGGAGTTTGAATAGGTCATCGCCACCATGCTGGATATAAAACTGGCCCGTTGGAGGTTTGAGTACTCATCGAACAGCGAAGCGGTGCCGAGACCCAGCTGCCCGGCCATCGCGGCGGACTTCGCAAGCAGAAGCAGGGATATCAGCCCGACCACCCCAATCAGAATCCCGTAGAACCCCATTCAGCCACCGCACGCATACAGACAGGCTTGTATGTAGACGGAGTTGTCAGCCATCGGCCAGCATTCCGTGTCAGAGGTCTTGCAGCCCTCAAGCGATCCCGAAGACACGGAACTTCCGTTCACCTCCAATCTCGAGCCGGATGCTCCGTAAATTTTGTTGAATTCCGACAGCGACTGCCGGATACATCCGTAATCTTTGGCAAGGATGCAGCGGTTCAACGACGCATTAAGGTATGCAACCTGCGGGAAGTCATAAAGGAAATTCTTTATTCCAAAATCAAATTCCATCGGAGCGAGTGAGGACTGGTATGCAATCCCTGCCATGTAGGATCCGACCGCCGCGAGCAGAAGGATCGCCCCGAACGCCTCCATTAGCGCAAACTGTGCCCTCATGAAATCACCTTATGCCTATCACCGATCCCTGCGCGAGAAGGGTCTCATTCAGGTTCTTCTGGCCATTTATGTAGGCTGTTATGTTGTAGTAAAACGGCACCTCCGGCTTGCATGTGAAGAAGCTACCGCTGCCATTGACGTAAATATTACCGCAGCCCTCCGTATAGATCGGCGTCGAGTTGAGGAGTTCCTTCACTGATATATCTGCTATCGAAATGTTCGATCCAAGCCGTGCCCAGTCAGGATTCGTGCATGGCGAGGCGCTGCAAATTCCGGTCCCGTTGTACTGCTCCAAGATACTGAGGGCTATTTTCATCGCCCGGGTGTAATTCTGGTAAGGGGTTATGTTCACGGCATACGGGCCAGAGCCGGTCCCAAGAACTACATAATCTCGGTATGGCGTCGGCATACCCGCCTGACCCGTGACGTTGTTGATGGACGAGTTGCCGAGGGATGAGCCCATTTCGTTCAATATCGATCCTGTCGCCACCGTATCTGAAAGGTTTGAATGGAGGAGGCTTGTGGAATTTGATATGTCGAGGGTCATGTTGTACCTGTAGCTCTGCTTGGACCCTATCGTGCCCGTCGCATAACCCGTCTGACTCTTTCCAAAACAGTCATACATCACTTCTGTCGGCCAGCAATAGTAGTCGTACTGCATGTTGCCCCAAGTGTTGCTTCCGCACTGCGTGACCTCGTTCGACACCTGGCCGTTTCCGCTCCAGTAGGCGCAGTGCTCGCCAATTGAGATTGAGTCAAGGCTTGTCCACTGTGACACGGGGTAGGTAAGGCTCTCATTTCTCTTGCCGATATAAGCGGTGTATCCGACCCCTCCGTTCGTGGAGTTTTGGTTCTGATACTCCGAGTAAGAGTATGCGCTGAGGTTTTTCCATTCTGTCACCGAGCCTTCTGTGATGTTGGCGAAAAGCGACAATCGCAGCGACCCCGCTGAGCGCGGCACGACCGAAAAGGAGAGAATATCCACATAAGAGTAATTCAGGCCCGAGTAATTTGGCGGCAGTATCGTGGAGTTTGGGTAGCTTTGCAGCCTTATGGAGTTTACCATGTACCTGCCCGGGTAAGAAAGGACGACCTGCACGGTGTTGGTTTTGTTGATATAAGTGGTGTTCTGCACGATCAAGCCGACGTAAAGTCCGTTCCCGTGTGGAGTGTAAGGTGCATTCGTTGCGGTCGGTGATGCAGAGTAATTCGCCAGCTCTCCGTAGAGCATATGCTGCGTCTTCTGGAGGTGCGAGTACTGCGATACCACGAAAAGGGCGAATAGGGCTACCGCAGAGAGGAGGATTATGAACTCTGTGCTCGCCTGCGCCCTGAACCGATGGATAGCCATAAATATCTTTTACTTCAGTATATAATCATATACTCTAATAAAATATATAAAGCTTCTGCTAGGCATCCAACAAGCAGAAAGCCTTATATATTTATCAATTGATAAATATATCAGTTGATATATATGCAGAGTCAGGTGTTGAAATCAGGGCAGAAAACTGGAAAGATCGAAAGGTCTCCGAGGCTGGACACGGTAATCATGGTAGAGAAGGCACTTTACAAATACAAGAGCGACAAGACAGTCATTCAGATCTGGAGACTCCTCCCAAAGAAGGTGATGTGGCGGACCTACCTTACGATCTTGGATTACATCGAATATTCGGGGAGGATAATCATAGAAAATGATAGAACTATAACGTGGATATGGGATCCGGAAGGGATTGAAAAATTGAAGAAGCGCGGGGGGCTAGTTTGGACGAAAGCAGGCAAAAAAGTGTAAAATTTGCAAGTGACTCTATTGAAAATACGTTTCTTGAGCTGAAATCTGGAAAATTCCATGAAAAGGAGCTTGCAAAATGGATAGAAAAGGCAATCATCAAGTTGGTTGAAAATCAGTTGATTGGAGTTGTTGTACCACAGAAGCTGTGGCCAGTCGAATATGTGAGGAATTACGGTATAAACAACTTAAGAAAATGTAATTTGCCCGGTGGGTGGCGCTTACGCTATACAGTCAAGGCAAACAATGTGGAAATCATCCCGATAATACTTGAGTGGCTTCCGCACCACGAGTACGAAAGGAGGTTCGGATACAAACAATCTTAGTCAGTCGAACATCGCACCCTCATCGGAGCGCTTGTAGCTGTTCAGCTCCTTGTCGGTGAACCATACTGCTATTTCCCTCTTCGACGTCTCGGGCGCGTCGGAGGCGTGGACTATGTTCTTCACCGCCCTCTTCCTGCTGTCGGCGAGGTCGTAGCTGTCGGTGGAATAAGTGCCCCTTATCGATCCGGGCTCCGCCCTGCTTGGCGATGTGGCTCCGACTATTTTCCTGACGTTGGCTATCGCATCGTTGCCCTCGAGGACCATCGCTACCACCGGGCCGCTCGTAAGCCCAGTCATGAGGGCTTTGTTTATCCTTGTGCCAAGCTCGACGGCTGTTTCCTTCATCTGCATGCCCTTGGCTTCATAGGATTTTTTCGTGTTCGCCCATGCGTTCTCATACCACTCCTTCTCGAGCGGGTAATGTTTTTCAGCAATCGCCTTTGTGGGTGTGAGCATTTTCAGCGCTACGACCTTCAGCCCAGCAAGCTCGAATCTGTGTATTATCGTCCCGGTCAGCCCCCTCTGGACCCCGTCCGGCTTCACAAGCACTAGTGTTCTTTCCATAATAGCACCTAACCAAACTACATCTTTTTATTAATTCATATCAAAACACTCTTATAGGTTCTTGTTTTAGTGTTAGCTATGATCCGCCAGCCGATTATCGTGGTAATGGGTCACGTCGACCACGGCAAATGCGTTAGTGGGGACTCTATGCTGGAGCTTGGCGATGGAAGACTCGAGCATGCCGAATCTGTTTTTGAAGAATTTAAGAAAGGCCAACCAACGGAGCAGAACAAAGGGTTGGTTTACGAAGCGAAGAACCTTAGTTTACTCTCTGTTGACGAAAACAACAAAGTCAAGCCCAAAAGGGTAACTCACGTTTGGAAGTTAAAGTCTGACCGTTTAATAAATGTTACAACCAAGGCGGGCTATAGTATTAAAACGACGCCCGAGCACAGGTTCTTCATTTTGACCAAGGAAGGCAAAACGGAATATATCGAATCCGAAAGATTGAAATTGGGCGATTCTCTTTTAATACCCATTAAAACTGAAACTTCGTTTTTGGAAGTCGAGGAGATAGGAAAACTAATTTTAAGAAAATTGCCAGATAGTTTCCTTTTGAAAGTATCAGAAAAGCTTAACGATAAAATAGCAAAATTTGCCAAAAATAGGGTGTATAAACTCGGAAAAGAGATTGGAGATAAATCTTTGGAGTTTCATTTGAGAAAAGGGTTTTATAGGGTTTCAATATTGAGGAAACTTATTGTTTTGCTTGACTTTTCCGAGGATAAAATCTACGACCACATAGAAAAAATAAAGTTTGCCAGCAATAAGCAAAGGGCGAGTCACAAGTCGTTTTGGCTTAAAATACCGCACAGGTTGTCGGAGTTCGAATCGCTGTTTTATATAATAGGACTACTTTATGGCGACGGTGTCAGGGAGAATGCATACCTAAGTAATGTTTCAGAAACAATCATAAGAAAATACAGGAGATGTTTGATGGATGCGTTTGGCATTAATGCATCCGTAACATGGAAAAAAACAGCATTTCTGGCAACGCATACCGGCGGCAAAACGTTTTCGAGATTCTTGATTTCCGCATTCGATTATCCTTCAGCAGACAAATCCACTACGATAAAAGTGCCTGACATTGTTTGCATGTCTTCTAATGCTTTGCTTAAAAATTTCATTAGGGGTTTTTTTGATGCCGAAGGATTTGCCGAAGGCGCGAATTACACCGGCAGCATAGGTGTGGGCTGCAATTCTGCCGTTTTGATGAAGCAATTTCCATCTCTGCTTCATAGATTTGGATGTCTTTCATATTTTGTAAAAAGGCATAAACGAGCGGAACTGGAATTAACAATTAGTGGCTCGGAAAACTTGACTGCTTACTCGAAAAACATAGGCTTTACCGAACCGAGGAAAACGGCGCAGTTGGCAAGGAATATCGAAAAAGCAGTCTCGAGCCGTATTTTTGATACTACCCCTATTTCAGGCAGGTTTGTTACTGATTTACGAGAAAATTACGGAGTATCTGGAAAAAGAGGATTTGATCTAAGTTACTACGAATCAAAAACTCATCTTACAAAACATGCCCTGCAAATTTTGTTGATGTCGAACGAAAATACGAAGATTTTACCACTTGCATCATTGTTATCTTCGTATAAAATGGTGCAGGTTACGGGCCTAGAAACATTAGAAGGCGATTTTTCAGTTTATGATTTTACTATCGATAAAACTCATAACTTCATTGCAAATAATCTAATTGTTCATAATACTTCACTTCTCGACAAGATAAGGAGCACCACCATCACCGCAAGGGAGGCGGGGGGAATAACGCAGCACATCGGCGCGAGCGAGGTGCCGATAGACGTGATAAACAAGACCTGCGGGCCGCTCCTCAAGGCGTCGGGCATGAAGATTACCCTTCCGGGGCTGCTGTTCATCGACACGCCGGGCCACGAGGCGTTTACCAACCTAAGGAAGAGGGGTGGAAGCGTTGCTGATATAGCGATTGTCGTCGTAGACGTGAGCAAGGGATTCGAACCACAGACCCTTGAGGCGATCAACATACTCAAGGAGTACAAGACTCCCTTCGTGATTGCGGCGAACAAGGTCGACCTGATAACCGGATGGATCGACCAGAAGACCAGCAGCGTTATGCAATCCCTCGCAAAACAGAACCAGTACGTCCAGAACGAATTCACGAATAGGATGTACCAGATCGTCGGGAGGCTGAGCGAGCTCGGCTTCTCTAGCGAACTCTTCAACCAGATCAAGGACTTCAAGTCCGAACTGGCCATAATCCCGCTCAGCGCGAAGACGGGCGAGGGGATCGCCGAGCTGCTGATGGTGGTGACCGGCCTGGCGCAGAAGTATCTCGAGTCGGAGCTGAAGATAGAAGTGTCGGGACCGGGAAAGGGCAGCATACTCGAGAAGAAAGAAGTAAAGGGCCTCGGAATGACGCTGGATGTGATACTTTATGACGGGACGCTCCATGTGAATGACATCGTGGCGTTCGCCGTGCCGAACGGCGTTGCCACCGCAAAGATCAAGGCACTTCTCAAGCCGAAACCCCTTACCGAAATCCGCGAGTCATCCTCTAATCTACTTTCGATTGACTCTGTGGCGGCGGCCAGCGGGGTGAAGATCAGCGGCGTGGGGCTGGATGAGGCAATGCCCGGTTCGCCGATAATCCAGGTGACTGACAAGAATTACGAGAAGGAGATTAAGTCAGAACTGACGGAGTTGTTCGAGACAGACAAGAAGGGCGTGATACTCAAGGCCGACTCGATCGGCAGCATAGAGGCGATATCCCGACTGCTGAAAGCCGAGGGGGTAGGCGTGAGCAAGAAGGAAATCGGGAATGTGACAAAGCGCGACCTGCTTGATGCATTTACGCTGAACGCAACCGAGCCGCTCAACGCGGTGATACTCGCGTTCAACGTCCATGTCGACCCGGATGCGGTCGACTCGGTCCACACGAGCGGAGTGAGGGTGATAGAGAGCAACATCATCTACAAGCTGATCGACGACTACAAGCTCTTCGCCGACGAGAAGAAGAAGAGCGTGGTCGGTAAGATAGAGGGCAGCACTGTGTTCCCTGGAATGATAAAAATCCTGCCGAACGCCTGCTTCCACGTCTCCAGCCCTGCGGTGTTCGGCGTGGAGGTCGTGGCCGGAAGGATAAAGCCAGGCTACACCCTGATGAACGATGGCGGCGACATAATCGGCAAGATAAAGGAGATCCAGCGAGAAAAGACCAAGGTAGACATGGCGAAGAAGGGCGAGCAGCTTGCAGTGTCAGTGGACGGGCCTACCTTCGGGCGCCAGATAAAGGAGAACCAGGTCCTGTACAACAGGCCGGGTGATGCGGATGAGCGGCTGCTGACATACAACTTCTCCCACCTGCTCGACAACGAGGAGAAGGAGCTGCTGAAGAAGATATCGGCGATCAAGAGGCTGCCGAGGAAGGCGGTGTGATTATGGTCAAGGTCAGCGTTATAATCCCAACACTCAACGAGGCGAAGCTCATCGGCAAGGTGCTGGCGAGCCTCAAGAAGCAGACATTCCGCGACTTCGAGGTGATTGTCGTCGATGGGGGCAGCAAGGACAAAACCAGAGAGATAGCGGGCAGGTACGCGAAGGTGATAGTCGACCGCAGGAAGGGCATCGGCCTCGGGAGGAACACCGGCGCGAAGGCGGCGAAGGGAGAGATACTCGTCTTCATCGATGCCGACACGATCCCTAACGAGAACCTGATCAGCGAATACGTAAGGGCATTCGCGCGCGACAGGAATGTAGTTGCGGCAACCGGGCCGATCAGGCCGCTCGAAAATGTCAGGAAGAGGGTGAAGCTCGGATACAAAATCGTGTCAGAGTGGATGGTCAGGTACAGCATCGCAATAGGCAAAGCGTCGATAGTCGGGTCGAACTTCGCCGCGCGGAAGAGGGTGTTCGACAAGATCCACGGTTTTGATGAGAGGCTTATAACCTATGAGGATTGGGACCTCTCGGTCAGGTTGCAGAAGCGGGGGGAGATAAAGTTCGTGAGGAAGGCGGTCGTCCACACCAGCGCGCGCCGTGTGCTCGCATGGGGCATGTTCGGCTACTTCCTATTCCATGCCCAGAACGTCCTTAGGTACAGCACGATAAAAAAGCCGATCGACGAGTATCCGGAGATCAGATAGCAAGGGCTATTAATTTTGTTTCACATCTCATATCATGCAGGCGATAGCAGCCCCAAAAAGCCATGCGGACACGACCGCGATGAAGTTTCTCGGCTACGGCAAGTACGATGCGGCAATGAACATGGCTATCGACGAGGCGATGGCGCTGAGGAGCGCGGCAACCAACGAATCCTTTATCAGATTTTATGATTTCACTAGACCGTCGGTCATCCTTGCCTCAAATGACGATCCGAAGTGCCTCAGGCAGGAGAATCTGGGCGGGATCGACGTAACAAGGCGCAAAAGCGGCGGCCGCCCTATTTTCATCGATTCGAACATCCTTTCCTATAGCCTGAGCGTGCCTTTGGGAAACGACACGGAATGGGCAAGTTCGCTGAAGGATGTCCATCAACGCTTCGGCCGGCTGACAGCCGATGCGATAGCCCGGATCGCAGGGATAGACGGTTCGTTGCTACAGCTCCCACGCACATCGAGCATAAGGTACAACGGCAACCCGATAGCAGGCCACGGCCAGTATCTGGTGCCGGGAAGATTTCTGCTATATCATGGGGTCATAGTTGTGGCGCCGTGGGACATCGAGCGGCTAAGCAAGGCGATAAACATCAGCGACCATGATCTGCATAGGATTGAAATGCTTCCCTGTGTGGTTGACTTTATCAACGAACCAATCGATGTGTCTGCGCTAAAGGATCATCTCGTTGAAGATGTGCTCCTGTCGCTTAGCGCAGGCAAGTTCGCCTCCGCGAACGGGGAATCCAGCGAGATACTTGCTGGAGCGCGACAGCTGAGGCAGGAAGTTTATGCAAACAGGGACTGGGTCTTCAGGGAAGATGCGCAGAGGGTGCACAACGTGCCGTTCTGCATACTGTGGGAGGAGAATGGCTGATTAGTCCTCAAAGACGTCTATCTCCACATTCTTCTTCACGAATTTGTGTGAGAACTTTCCCTTGAAGGTCGTCGCTCGGGCAGGTGTGTCGTCAATCAGGTGGTATTCGGAGTACTTTCCGATCTTCCTCGGCTTGTTGAGGAGAAGTTGGTCGTATTTCACTCTGTGGCTCTTCAACCAGTCCTCGGTCACCTGTTTGTGCTCGTCCGTGCGGGCGGTGAATATGCAGATGAAGTGCCCTTCGTCATGGAGCTTGTTGACCGCCTCTATCGATTCGGGGAACGGCTTCGCTTCCTCCATCGCCTTGATCCCCGCTTCATTCCTTACGTTATCGCAGATCGTCCCATCCATGTCGATGAGGAATATCTTTTTCTTTTCGCTGTCCATCCGGCATGTATTGTGCGCAAAGGTTTAAAAAAGACGACTGGTTTGGAATTTGATTACGGCATATGCTGTTGCGGCGTTCGCCAACTGGGAAATCCTTTGTAACTGCAGCATGGTCAGCTCCAGCGCAACAGTGACTTCGGCTCGACCATGTGGAGTTCTTTTCCGTTATAAGTCAGTGTAGATATAATAAGCGTATCCATAAAGAATATGCATGGCTCTCCAACCGAGGCTATCAGTCGACGGCATTGAACTGAACCGTGAATTTCGCAACGTCCTGTCAATAATCGAGGGCAGCAACGACAACCTCTTCCTGACCGGGCGTGCCGGTGCAGGGAAGTCCACACTGCTGGCTTATCTAAAATCCATTACTTCAAAGAGGATTGCGATTCTGGCCCCTACTGGTGTCGCCGCACTCAATGTCGGCGGTCAGACCATACACTCATTCTGCAGATTCAAGCCCGATATTACGCCGGAGAAGGTCGAGAAACTCTCAGGTGTTTCGTTTGCCACGGTCAACATGTACAAAAACCTCGATGTGATAGTCATTGACGAGATATCAATGGTCAGGGCCGACCTTCTTGACTGCCTGGATAGGTTCATGAGGCTCAATGGAAGGGATCCGGAAACGCCCTTTGGAGGTGCACAGATGGTTTTCGTGGGCGATCTTTATCAGTTGCCTCCGGTAGTATCGGGAGACGAAGAGGAGATATTTGCCGGGCACTACAAAACCCCCTATTTCTTCTCCAGCAGGGTCTTCAGCGGCATGGAGATGAAATTCGTCGAACTCAAAAGCTATTACAGGCACAGCGACCCGAAATTCATAGACCTCCTTAATTCCATACGGGACGGTGCCGCATCCGAAGGGGATTTGGAACTGATAAACACCAGGTACGATGCTTCTTCCGTCCTGCCTAGTGCTTCATTGCTGTATATAACGCTGACCGCCACGAACAGCACCGCGGACAACATCAACAACATATATCTGGGAGAGATACGCGCCACCCGCTACTCGTACCGCGCTGCGATAACGGGCAAATTCAGGAAGGGCGCGTACCCGGCCGACGAGGTCCTTTATCTTAAGGAAGGCGCGCAGGTGATGATGCTCAACAACGATTCGAAAAAGAGGTGGGTAAACGGGAGCCTGGGAAGGGTGTTGTCCATAGAAAAGGGAATAGAGGAGGGCGCCATAACGGTCCAGCTTGAGGACGGCTCGCGAGTCCAGGTATCGCCGCATACCTGGGAGACATCAAAGCTCTCGTACGATAATGTGGGAAAGAAACTGGTATCCACAGGCACGGGAAGCTTCACGCAGTATCCGTTGATGCTCGCGTGGGCGGTCACGATACACAAGAGCCAGGGCAAAACCTTCGACCACGTAGTGATTGATATAGGCGAGGGAACCTTCGCGCACGGGCAGCTCTATGTTGCGCTGAGCAGGTGCACGAGCCTGGAGGGGATAGTGCTGAAGAAGAGGCTGCAGATGAGGCACATCATAACCGACATCCGGATCGCCGAGTTCCACAAGGCGCATTTTCAGGCGTGAGGCGGTCGCTGCGAGCGAGCCTTAACGTCAGTTTATGGGCGAGTCGAGCAGCGGGAACCGCCGAACTTGCGGCATTCTAGGCACAAATGTTTCAAGCGAGACTTACACTAAAAATCGACCAAACCAATACGTATGCTCGCTCGGGTGTTCTCGCGCTGCGCGCTCGTTGCGCCCTCGCTCGCTAGCCGATGAATCCGTGTTCCGCCAGGAACTCCCTGAAATCGGCGCCGTAGCCGAGCGCAGCCGCCCGTTTTGGGTCGAGGACCTTCCACCTCTCCCATCTCTCCGCGGGCATGCTGGCCCTGTGCCTGAACTCTATTGTTTCC
This sequence comes from Microcaldota archaeon, assembly GCA_027365735.1. Lineage (GTDB taxonomy): Archaea > Micrarchaeota > Micrarchaeia > Micrarchaeales > Micrarchaeaceae > JAJZYD01. Next base: position 1,015 of record DAHXLY010000025.1, on the reverse strand, counting down.
GAATCAAGCGTCTCTGGCACTACGTCATCGTGCGCGTGCCTGCGTATCAGCGCCCTGAGCTCGTCAATCCTGGCCTGCACCAGCCGCACCTCAGCGTCAAGAGCGCCGACCACCTCATGCTTTTCCTCCTGCGTGATGTTTGGGTCCCTTTTGAGGACGGTTATTCCTTTGTAGCGGCCGAGCTTCTTCTTCAGCGCCTCCTGCTCCTCGAGGACGACCTGGATCTCCACGTGTTCCGCGAAATCCCGAGCGGGGCATCCGAAACTGTCCCTTTGCAGGCGCACGTTCGGGCCGAACCGCCCTTTCAGGAACCAGATTTTCCTGAGATTTGTCCTCAGTCCGCAGTAGCCGCAGCCGTAAATCTGTTTTGTGCGTATCGTTGTCTCCTCCTTGAACTCCGGAACCCTGTCTTTCACGTCGTACAGGACGGTTTTCTCCATGGCAATCCTTGGCGGCTTGCGGGTATTTATGCATTCCGTGCCGACAGGGCATCTGTCATATGCCTCCGCGCCCTTCAGGCGCTCCTTCGTCGCGCGATCGGGCGCTACGGCTTTAAGCTTTTGGAGCTAAGCTTAAGCATGAAGACCTACAAAGGCACCATCATAGGGCAAAGCCTGACGGATCCGAGCATGATAAAGAAGCTCAAGGTCCTTTCGGAAGAGACCTCGCCAAACGACCACTGGCATCTCTACACCGTGGAGGTCTCGCAAGAGGAGATAGAGCAAATCTCGCGCAATCTGAATGCGCAGAAGTGGTACGCTCACTTTTGGGACGGAAAGGACGTGATAGTCGCTTACAAAGGCAAGATTATGCGATTCAGGCATGACAAGAAAGAGACGTGGAAGCCTGTTGTCGATTATGGGCTGTCGATAGGGATTCCGATTGAGCAGCTTGACTTTCCTATTGATTGATTGGCCTCCGCCGCAGCTCGACGCCTTCGGCGTCTCGTGCCTGCGGCTACGGCTTTCCAAAATGAGAATGCAGAATCTCCGTGCCACATAAATCCTTTCGGATT
>DAHXLY010000028.1 GCA_027365735.1 Microcaldota archaeon | reverse complement strand
TTCTCCTGCGGAGTTGCAGGGGCAGTATGCTGCCGGCATCGGCGGCGCCCCGATCAGGCCGACCGCGCTGGTTGCGTGGTACCCGCTCAACGGCAACGGCAACGACTACAGCGGGTTTTCGGACCTCGCACATACAAACGGCCACATCTCATACAATAACAACTGGGTGACCACCTACACCTAGACCTGATGAAAGCATTTTTAATTGGGAGCTACAAATCACCTTACTGTATGGGCGCGTAGCTCAGCTTGGATAGAGCGATGTCCTCCTAAAAACTTTCGAAAAAAGTTTTATCAAAAGAAAAAGGGGAAAGACATAGGCCGCGGGTTCAAATCCCGCCGCGCCCGTATTTAAAGAAAACATAAATATCTTTAGTCAAATGTTTACCTGATGCTATGAAGATCCTACTCACTGGAGATAAAGGCTACTTGGGCGGCGAATTCATAAAGCGATACGGAAAAGTTTATGATATCTTGGGCTACGACCTCAAGGATGGACTAGATATTCTTGATTATAATACTTTAAGCAGGAAGATGAAGGGCTGCGAGCAAGTTGTCCATCTTGCCGCAATCCCCAAGCCTACACCTGGCAAGACGTTTGATGAATATTTTGAAAACAATGTCAAAGGCACTCATAACGTAGCCAAGGCTGCGTTAGAAAATAAATTAAAGCGTGTCATTTACGCAAGCTCCACGACAATTTATGGTATAGAGATGGGCATACCATTTCAAATTCCAATCAATGAAGGCCAAAAGTTTGTTTCGCAATATATACCAGCGGCCAAACTTTCATGCAGAGATATTGATCTATCCTACCATGTCAGCAAAGTCATGGCTGAGCAGGTCATCGCATGGTATGGCCTTAACAAGAAAATACAAACTGTTGCACTCAGATTTGGACCAATCGGAAAGGTTTTCTTAGGAACTAGTGTGAGTAATAACAACGCCACTCAGGCAATAAAACTAGCTTTGGATTATCCTGGTGAATTTTGGTATGAGGCGTTTAGCATTGTTGATGAGGTTCCTCACATTGACATATCAAAAGCAAAAAAGATTCTTAGTTATAAACCAGAGAAGCCGGAGTACACAAAGGAACAGAAAAAATCTGGCTTAGACGATAGGACCGTTTGAACGATATGCACTTCCAATATGCAATTTATATAGATTCATATTGATTGATATCAACTAGACAGTGGTGCCTGGATGTTCTGGACTCCTAACTACTGAAGGGGAAAGACATAGGTCGCGGGTTCAAATCCCGCCGCGCCCGCTAATTCAAGGGGTATTCTGGACGACGTGGCGAAGCAGACTGGCGGAGTTGATGAATACCTGCTGATTAACGGCTAACACCGTTATTTACTGTTCATTTCAATTTCTTTCACTATTTCATCGATGTCAATAACAACAGCTTCGAGTAATTGGTCCTCAGTTATCTGCACTTTCTCAGCCACCTCTCTTGCTCTTGGGTATTGCAGGGACACGTTTTGGATAAACGCATCCTCGTGCCACCTTTTCAATCCAAAACGGCCACAACGTTTCCTTACCTCTGTGGCTATCTTTGCATAATACCCCGGAGAGCCAACAGTCATCTCGCCATTTCTTATATGATAAAGAAGCACTGCAGCGGTGTGCGTAGTTTGATTGCCGTAAAAATCTCCCGTCTGGTCAATCGCATAAAGCTCAGCGGCGGCTTCGAGCTGCTGGGCCGCATCATCGTCTCCTAATTCATTTGCTACCTGCTTTGCAGCCTCCGGCGTTCCATCCCTGTTGCCTATGGCGTGTCCGTTTTGACGCGCTCTCATAAGATCGTGATACCTTTTCTCGTCCTTCTTATAGGCAAACGCGTGACCAACCTCATGCACGAAAATGCGTCGAACGCCGTTTCTGCATTTTTCATTGACTCTTGCCACCTCAAGAAGGTAGGGTATCAATACCCCATTTGTGTCTATAACATTCTCTTCTGGTCCGTAACCAACGGCGGATATTGCCGGCGTATTAAGAGTTTGGAATCTCGGTGCGGATAGTTTTATGTTTATATCTACCTTTCCTGCCATTTCTTCAAATCCTATCAGATTGCTAAGCGCAACTATCGTTGGATGCGGCACACTAATTGCCAGTCTTTTAACCCAGCTTCCAAGATGGACCTGCTTAGTGGCCCCCGTTACCGGATCAGCAACGTCGACATCATATAGTGTTAGCATGTCAATCGGTCGCTCCAAAAGCCCCGATTTCGAAAGTTTTTGGCATATTAATTGTGCAAGTTCATCAGAAGCCCTCTTCTCCTGTTCTGTGCCTGGCTGGCTTAAGCTTAATCCATAACAAATAGCGACCTTATTCTTATATAGCTCCATGAAAGAATTGTTTTCCATGGCTGCGCCTCTTTGTAATGGCTCCAGTCCGGATACACCCCTCCTGTTAACAGCTATGCTCCTAGGCAATCAAACACTAATATCATAGCACCATTTTTGATATTTAAATCCTTTGAAAAGTGACAAAATTAGGACAAATCCTTCACATTTTGTAACTGGTACTATTTGTTGGCTGAGCAAAATTGCAGGGATTTCTCTCCAAAATTGGACTTTCCGAACAGCTTATATATCTGAAAACTCTTATCGTTTTGAAGGATATGACTGAAACTGAGAAAGCGATAAAGTGCAAGGCTGACGCCGGATTGACGTTTGGGACAGAGGTCGAGACAGTCGGCGGGAAGAGCTTAGGCAAGATAACCGTATTCGACCCTATCGATGACTTGAGGAACAGGAGACCGCTGCCCAAGATACACAGCATAACCACAGACAAAGGATACTTTTTGAGAGCGGAGGATATAGTCATAGAAGGGAACAGGGGCGAAAAGTTGCTGGTGTCTCTATTGAGGGATGTGAAACCACAGGAGGCGGAGGTCGATAATGACATTCCAAGTGAGGAGACTGCCATAGCAATGGATGACGCCAGGAGTGGCTACGTCGAGCATGCGAGCAACTTCGAGGAGTTTGAGGCTCTCGTGGAACGCACTAGGCAGGAGGAAAAGCGGAAGGCCACTTTCAAGCACGCCTCAAAGAGTGCTGAGCCACCCACTGCTCAAAAGGAATGATATTGACCTCAGCTATGTCAGGCACCGATTTATACGCTATATCATGATGCCTGTATCTCGTGAATGTTACGGTCTTTTCCTGCTGCTTGACAATGTATAGCAAGACAAAGTTTTGGTTATCCACTTTCTCGGCCCTAAATCCCTTAAACATTCCATGCTTTTCCTCTCCAAGCTCTAAAGGTCTTTCAAGGACGCGCGTCATCTTTTCCCATACCTTTTGTAATTTATTTCGATCCAAGGGAGCCATATCGCGGAGGAACTGTGCAGTGAAGCCTACTGCATACCCAGAGGTTCCGGTCCTTAGCAACTGCCGCTGCTCCGAAGACATCTCCGCCTTATCCCTCTGCGTAGCTACCTTGTAGTCGTCGCTCAAATGTATAGCTGCCTTTGGAGGCGTCCATCCCACCTATAATACATTACGTCGCAGGAAATATTTAAGCACTGTTCCGGCGAGCAACACCAAAGCAAGGTATAAATATTATAGGCGGTCCGTTTCAGAGAGCAAAGGTGCCATGGCGAGGTTGAAAGTACGTCATTCATATAGGTTCATATTGATTGATATCGATTAGACAATGGCGCTTGGGTGTTCTGGACTCCTAAAAACTTTCGAAAAAAGTTTTATCGAAAGGAAAAGGGGAAAGACACAGGTCGCGGGTTCAAATCCCGCCGCGCCCGTTCTCAAGGCAACAGGCTTAAATATACATTTCGTCATAATACTGTAAGGCGATTGAATGAAGCTGCAGACCATTATCTGGAAGGAAGGCAAGTACTATGTTATTAAGGAAGCGATAACCGGAGTGACCACACAGGGAAAAACTATGGAAGAGGCGATAAAGAACATTAAAGAAGCTGTTTCTCTTTACCTGGAAGAAATGCCAAAGTTCAGAAAGGCGCTCGAAAGAGTAAAGCTTATCGGCGAACTAAATGTCGAAGTTGCCTAATCTCTCCGGCCTTGCAATAATAAAAATCCTGACCAAGAACTTTGGTTTCGTTGTTGTGGGCCAAAGAGGGAGCCATGTAAAATTACGGCGATATGTTAACGGCAGGAAGGTTGTTACCATAGTGCCATTGCACAGGGAGGTAAAGACCGGTACTCTCATAGGTATTCTTGATTTAGGAGAAGTTGACAGAGAGGAATTTATGAAATCCGTTTAGCGGTTCAAATCCCGCCGCGCCCGTTCATACCAAACGAATTTAAAGATTGCAATAACTATACTCAGGTGCCTTTATGCCGAGGAACGCGAAGAAACAAAACGAACCGATACTTCTGGTGAAGCCGGCGAGCAGGATGTTCGGACTCGACTACCTGCACGTCTCGCTGATAGTTCTTGTCATAATACTTATCGGTCTGGCGTTCGCCCTCTCGGGGTTCAAGCCGGGGCCGACATTGACGAACTGCCCGTACGGGGTTTCCAACGGATCTGTCTGCGCCAATACGGTGCACAGCAGCTCCCAGGTGCTATCGGCGGCAGAAATGATACTTGCGAGCTACTCAGCGACAAATTCCTCGCTCTCATTGATTCCTTACTACTCGCTTATAAACAAGATCAACGTCTCATACGCCCCCAGCCTGAAGGAGTGGCTTGTGGTCGTCCCATACATAGACCCGCTCGCCAACAACCAGATGTTTTACATGTCTTTGTTGCTCTACGACTCGAACCTTTCGCTTGCGACTCCATTCATCCAGTCGCTGAGGCCGATAACGCCGACCCAGAACCAGGCGGTTGCGCTCGGCACGATCAGCATCTATGGAAAGTCGTTGTGCAGTTATAACACTCCGATACAGGTTTACGACATAGTCGATCCGTACGCGCCAGGCTCAATCCAGAGTTTCTACACCGGCATAAACGCGACGAAGGAATACGGAAACAAGATCAACGTCACGTACAAGGTGGTCTTCACCGGGTTCGCCATCGACAAGTACAAGAACTTCGGCATCAACCAGACGCAGGCGGTTGGCGAGTCTTTGTGGTGTGCATCAAAGCAGCCGCAGTACTTCCAGGCCTACCTGAACAATTTCACCATTCTGTACACATACAACCCCCTCCCAAACACGACGATGTCCCAATTTGCCGCAGGCGCGGGTATGAACATGACGCAGTACAACGCCTGCATGTTGCGCGCGCCGCAGGTGCTCAACGCCCAAGCGCTGCTGACGCAGTTCTACGGGATAACGATTACACCTGCATACATTGTCAACTGCAAGTACCTCACCCTGCCGCAGACGCTCAACGATGCGATAGGTTATTCGCTCGGGCAGATAGCGAACGGCACAGCCAACAGCATTCACTAGAAAATGCTAAATATCCCCAAACCGCAATTGTATTGGTTTGATGCGGCATCTGATAGTCGGAATAGACACCGGAAAGACTCTTGCGTTCGCCTGCTTGGATCTTGACGGCAGGCTCGTTTTCTCTGACCATATAGCATCCCAAGGAGTTGAATGGCTGATCAGCGAACTGGGGAAGAGGGGAATACCATCGGTGATATCGTGCGACCGCGAGCCGAACGACATCGTGAGGAAGGTCGCCTCCGCATTCAACGCCAAGATATATCATCCGAAGAATGAGCTCACGATCGACCAGAAGATGGAAATCGCAAAACCGCTCGGAATCAGAAATCCCCATGAGCGCGATGCGTGCGCCGCTGCGGTGAAGGCCTACAACAGCTATGCGAACAAGCTGAAACAGGCCGAGCACGCCGCACGGACCTCAGGGGTGGAGAACGTGGACGTGATAAAAGCAAAAGTCATAGAGCGGTTTTCGATAGACGAGGCGATAACCAACCGGAAGGCAAACAGGAAATGACTTTTATGTCATTTAGCGAGTGGAGATCCGCAGCTGCTGCAGAACTTCGAGGCCGCGTCGTTTTGGTTGCCGCACTTTGAGCAGAACAGCTGGTTCGCTTTGGCCTTTGGTGTTGCTGTTTTGTTCTGCTGTGTTTGGGAGGTCACCGTGAGGTTTCCTCCGGAAATCATCCTGTTAACGTATTCGGCGACAGCCTTCGCGTCGGATTTCTTCAGTCCCGGTATTTCGCCTTCCTGTTCCCCTTTCTTCATGAAGCCCTGCTCGCCTCCTCCTGGTGAGGTGAATCCGCCGACCCTCAGGAAGATGGAGGCGGAGATAAAACCGTTTTCTAGCCTGACGCTCGCCACTCGGTCGTAGGGAATGCTTTCGATGTCCTTCCTCATTCCGAGCGTGGTCCTGTTGATGATAATTATCCTCTTGTCCGTGCAAAGTATGGCCGTCGGGTTGATGGGCGACATTCCCGGGCCTAGGTTCCTCTGCCTTGCTGTCACTATCACCTGCTCCTGTTCCCAGAGCTGGCCCTTGGCCTCAGCGACGTCATTCTGGTATATCGGCATCGTTACACCTACTAGTATTGTAGGCACGTTAATACTTAATAACTTGCCAAATCCAACGGATGAAATTCCGGTAAGCGCCGGGCGGCATAGCTTTAAAAACCTGACCAGTTTCTATAATCATCGCCCATTGCGACCATGGGAGTGATACCTTGCTTAAGCTTAAAGCGCGACCGGAGAGGAGCAAGAGCGCAGTCAAGAATCTTATAGTCGCGATTATGTGCGGCGCCAACCTCCTGCCGGTAAAGGGGCTGATTTATGCCATGTCCCATGCCAGAGCAAGCAGGTATGTGAGCTCATCACAGGGGAAGCAGGCGCAGGCCAACATGAAGAGGCTCTCGAAGAACCTCAAGGAGCTGTCGCTCACCGCGACCGACCTGCAAAAGCTCCAGGAGGTGAGCGGCACCGCACTCCATAGGTTGATAAAGAATTCAACTTCCTCTTACATCGATATGTTCTACGACCTCGAGCCGAAGGAAAGGGAGCTTTATCTCGCAAGCAGCGGCGCGACGAGGAAGAAGATCGCAAATGAAAGGAACCTCCTCATTCTTCCGGCCATGATGGCATCGAGGGGCGAACCGAAGGCAGAGGTTGTCCATCACCTGGTGAATGCTGTGTATAAGATACCCTACCATGTCCTTTATCATTCAAGTAAAGCGGCAATACACACCGAACTGCTCCAACAGGCTATAGGGTTCAAGTCCGCACCTGACGAGGCGGTTATGGGCAAGTTCTCAGATGTGCTGAACCGCATGGACAGCCGGATGAAGGAGATAGAGCTGGGCGGGATAAAGCCTGAGCACGACGAGTCGCTGAAGCAGGAGTTCGTGACCGAGGCGGTAATGCTCTCCCAGGCGACCGACATGCACATCGCCGACTTCATGAGCGAGAAGATAATGCCGAATGCCTTCACTGACAGGATGGCGAGGCGCATAATCAGGAAGCACATTGGCAGATAGGCAAGGTTTTAATACCAGAACCGACAGATTCACTTTTGGTTTCATGCTGAGGACCAAGTGCATATTCAAGGAAAAAGAGCTGGAAGACGGGTTGCGTATATCAATAATGAGCAGGCACACCCTTAACGATGGCAAAACCCCTGATCCGAGGTTGCTTGAGCCGGGCGTGTTCGACCGGCATAGGGTTGAATTGGCCCCGCATCCAAAGATCGTTGGGATGTGGTACAAGAAGAGAATAAGCTGGGAGGACTTTACCCTTGCGTACTTCATGAAGCTCCACGAACCGGTGGAGTCGAGGAGCGTCGACGAGCTTGTCGTGCTCGCGCGGAAGCAGGACGTCACGGTGATGTGCGTCGAGGACACTCCCGAGCACTGCCACAGGGGATTGCTCGCGCAGAGGTGTGGCATGATCGACCCCGGGCTGGAAATAAGGCACGTCGTCTAGTTTTAAATATTAACCTGCATTATACTACTCTGTCCTAAGCTCCCCTCGTCTAGCTCGGTCAAGGACACGGCCCTCTCAAGGCCGAAACTCGGGTTCAAATCCCGAGGGGAGCAAATGATATTTGCGACGGTAACCTCGGGTTCGGAAACAAAAGGCAAAGCAAAAGAAGCACCAGAAAAGACGGGTTCGAATACAAGCAATTTCTAGGCGAATTTCAGGAAGCAGTAAGCAGGCTTCCTCAGAAGAAGATGGATAGGCTCAGAATCGAACTTCTGAAAGCCTATAAGAAGCGATACAAGAAGTCAGGAACGCCGAAGTACGGAACGCTGAACAAAAGCTTCACTGAACTTGAACTGCAACATTTCCTAAGAAATGTTCCGAACGA
>DAHXLY010000036.1 GCA_027365735.1 Microcaldota archaeon | reverse complement strand
GCCAACAATTCTTCATATGTTGGTTTCATTATGGTCGCAACAATAGATCAACTTAGCAATTCAAAATCGTTGCTGTAGAAAACGTTTATTGTCAGTTCCGCTTGAAAAATAGGGTCATCGTAAGATTATTAAAGTGTTACTAACACTCCTTGCTTTATAAGTGGTAATTACTCTTTTAAGCCCTTTATGCTCTTCGACGATTACACGTAGTACATGGCCATTTATTCTTTTTTGAAATATCTTGCGACCGTTATAACTGAGTAAGACATTATCAGGATATCGCATAGTGACAACCAATAATTCCCGAGAAATACCATATCTTTGCATTCTCTTTCTTGCATGCTCTGTAATTATTATCATGTGCCAACCTAGGTTATGGGTAGGCAAGAAACCAATGCCCAAACCCGAATTAGCCACTATCTGCGAATTACCTTGAGGAACTCCAAGATGATCCTGCTCCTCATCTCGGCGATTACCTGTACGTAATCGATCCATTCGGACTCCCCGTGGTTCTTCACAAAAAGCACGGCGTCGACGATGCTCATCACCAGGTTCGTCAGCCTTTCGGCCGTCTCCTCCAGCTCCTTCGCGTTGACGTACTTCGTGTACAGTGACCCGCCGCTGAGCATTAGCAGAAAGACGATGGCATCCTTCACCATGCACCTTCCACGCTCTCGCTCGACCAGATAGTCTGTCTCGTACATCCTTTCACCTAGGAATAGTCGCCTAGATTATAGCGCTGGCAAGCGCTTTCCCGTGATCTGGTTCTGAAGCCCAAATTATATATACTTTACTACAAGTTTGTATAGTTAAATATACATTTAAATATGTTAATCATCATAAAATAAGTGCCGGGAGACCGGCCAGGTAGGTGTCTCGTACACACCGCCGAGGAATAGTGGCGGGCGCCCTCCGGGGCGCTCGCTTTTTGCTCATTTTTCAGACTTTTGCATAAGGTATTTAAAGCTGAAAAACAGATAATTTTCGGTACAATTAAAGGCAGTTTTCTCGACGTAAAAAAGGGTGTGGATGAGCATGAGCGATAGTGAATACAGCGCAAAGGACATCATGGTGCTTTCCGGCCCACAGGGAGTGCGAAAAAGGCCTGCGATGTACATCGGTTCGACCGGCAGCCCGGGCTTCATCCACCTGCTTTACGAGGTGCTGGACAACGCCATAGACGAGGCGATTGCAGGCTACGCTAAGCTTGTCACAATCCACCTCACAAAGGAGGACAACGTTGATGTTGCAGAGGTCACGGACGACGGCAGGGGCATTCCCGTGGACATTATTCCGAAGGTCGGGAAGCCGGCGCTCGAGGTGATAATGACCTCCCTGCACTCGGGGGGAAAGTTCGAGAACAAGGCCTACAAGGTTTCTGGCGGTTTGCACGGCGTCGGGCTCACCGTGGTGAATTCACTATCCGAATACACGGAAGTTACGGTCAAAAGGAATGGAAAAATACATAGACAAAGGTTCAGCAGGGGCACGGTATCGTCATCGCTTGAGGAGATAGGCGACTGCAACACCGATACCGGCACGACAATAAAGTTCAAACCGGACAAGGAGATCTTCTCGGCCAAGAGCTTCGATACGATAGAGCTTGTGGAAAGGCTAAGGGACCTCGCCTACCTAAATCCCGGGTTGAGGATAAAGTTTGTCGATGAGCGTGAACCCCCGCCTAAGGAGACAGAGTACTATTCGAAAAATGGAATGGAAGACTTCCTGGTTTACCTAAGGGGGAACAAGGCCGAGGTGTCAAAGCCAATCCAAGTTGCAAGGCAGACGGACAGCTTGAAGCTCGACATGATAATGCAATATGTGGACAGCTACACCGAGGATATTCTTTCGTTCGTCAACAAGATCAAGACAGCGCAGGGGGGCACGCACGTGAACGGCTTCCACTCCGCGCTCACCAGGGCGATTGCAAACTACAACTCAAAGGTCTCCAAGAAACCGAGGACGATAAGCCTTGAGGGCGAGGACACAAGGGAGGGCCTCAACGTTATTGTTTCAATACTCATGCAGAATCCCGAGTTCGAGGGGCAGACAAAGGAGAAACTTGGCAACACGACGATCAAGACGTTCGTGGAAAACTCCTTCTATCAGGAGTTCATGAGATACTTGGAGGAAAATCCGGCGGAGGCCGCAAAAATACTCGACAAAGTCTACGGCGCCGCGGAGGCTAGGGAGGCGGCCAGAAAGGCCAGGGAGATGTCCAGGAAGAAGGGCCTGTTCGAGGGAGCGGTCCTGCCTGGAAAGCTGGCGGATTGCACAGAATCGGATCCGGAAAAGTCAGAGATATTCATCGTGGAGGGAGAGAGCGCTGCGGGGTCTAGCAAGCAGGCGAGGGACAGGTTCTACCAGGCGATCCTGCCGCTCAGGGGAAAGATACTCAACATCGAGAAGGCATCGGAGGAGAAGATATTCGCGAACCAGCAGCTCCACACAATGGTAACGGCATTCGGCACTGGGATAAAGGAAACATTCAGCGCCGATGCGGTTAGGTACAAGAAAATAATACTCCTGACAGATGCGGACGTCGACGGAAGCCACATCCGAACCTTGTTGTTGACATTCTTCTACCGATTCATGAGGCCGCTGATCGATCGCGGGTACGTTTTCATTGGCCAGCCGCCGCTTTACAAGGTCACGCGCGGCAGGGAGGTTAAGTACGCCTACAGCGACAACGAGCTCAATGAGATAATGAAGCAATACGACGGCAAAGGAGCGGTCCAGAGATACAAGGGTCTTGGAGAGATGAACCCCGAACAGCTCTGGGAGACTACCATGGACCCGAAGAGAAGGGTAATGAGGAAGATAACCATCGGCGATGCAGAGCTCGCCAACACCATGTTCACAATCCTCATGGGACTCGACGTCGAACAGAGGAGGCACTTCATAGAGGAACACGCAAGCGAGGTGAAGTTCCTCGATATATGAATCAGAATAAATGATTGATGCTTATGCCAGAGAACATTGATTCACCGATAGAAAAGGAGATGCAGTCCAGCTATCTCGACTACGCGATGAGCGTGATCGTAGGCAGGGCGCTACCCGACGCGAGGGACGGCCTCAAGCCGGCGCTTCGAAGGATCCTCTGGGCGATGTACAAGATGGGAAATACCCACGACCAGCCCACGAAGAAGAGCGCGAGGATAGTCGGGGAAACCATCGGAAAATACCATCCGCACGGCGATATCGCAGCGTACGAAACACTAGTCAGGATGGCGCAGGACTTCTCCATGAACCACACCCTCGTGCAGGGGCAAGGCAACATGGGATCAATCGATGGGGATCCGGCTGCGGCACAAAGATATACGGAGGTAAGGCTCAACAAGCTCGCGGAGGAGATGCTTCAGGACCTGGACAAGAAGGCGGTTCCGTTTGTGCCGAACTTCGACAACACTGAGGAAGAGCCGGTCATCCTTCCGGCAAAGGTCCCGAACCTCCTGATCAACGGCTCGACGGGAATAGCGGTCGGGGTTGCGACCAATATCCTCCAGCACAACCTCAGGGAGGTGTGCGCGGCGGTGATTGCGTACGTTGATAATCCGAACATGACACCGCAAGATTTCCTACAGTACATCAAAGGTCCCGACTTCGCTACGGGCGGGATAGTTTTCTGGAACGGGGCTCTCATGTCGTCGTACCTGGGCGGAAGGGGGACCTGCATCATCAGGGGAAATGTGGAAAAGGAGGAGAGCAAGTCAAAGACGAGCCTCGTAATTAAGGAGATCCCATATACCGTCAACAAATCCACGCTCGTTGAGAAGATCGCAGAGCTCGTGAAGGACAAACTCATTCAGGGGATAAGCGACCTGAGGGACGAGAGCGGGAAAGAGGGCATACGCGTCGTGATAGACCTCAAGAAGGATGGCAATGCGGACCAGATACTCAACACGCTTTACAAGCACACCCCTCTCCAGATTTCCCTTCTTGATGAGCGATATAACCTCGTTTATGCTTGCGATCGCAATGAGCAGCCCCTCCACTATGTGGAGCCTGTCCGACGCAACCTCGAGGTCGAACTTCGTCCTCGCCCGTATGACCTCGACCCTGTGGTCTACGAAAATCTTGATGAACTGCTTTATGTTGAGCGTGACGAGGCTGTTCCCCACGACCGCAATGTTTATCGCCGGAAGGGAAATCTGGAGAGGGGTGTGCTTGTAAAGCGTGTTGA
>DAHXLY010000033.1 GCA_027365735.1 Microcaldota archaeon | reverse complement strand
TATAGCCGTCCATGTAGAGAGTCGTGTAGAGACTCTCCCGCCTCGCAGCCTCCGCCCGCCTTTAAGACGCCTTTGGGTGTCGCACGGCGGGCTACGGCTGCTGCGGCTACCTTGTAGGACATGAACGGCGTTAAGGCTGATTTTGACCCCCCGCAAAATCAGCCGCTAGGTTTCCTTATTCTGCTGGGTTGCCAGCTCAAAGTCCGTTGGGACGCTAGCCCACATGAATCCGAAGGATGAACGTGCTGGCGTAGTTTTAAGGGGTAAGGGTTACCTAGAAAAGATTTAATATTAGACTAAGCAATCGTATAATCAAGGGTTCAATATGAAGATTGCGGTGATGGGGGACTTACATATAGGGTGCAACGACTATAGCGAGAAGAGAGCAAGCGATTTTTCTCACAAATTCAATGAAGCTATTGATATAGCACTTAAGCAGAAAGTGCAGGCCATACTATTACTAGGGGATGTATTCGATAGCAGTGCTTATAGGCGAAGCATAGACAGTTTCGCGCTATATCTACATGAAATAGCACCGGGTTTAGTCAAAGCAAGGGAGTTAGATGTGCCTATATTGGCTATAATGGGCAATCATGAGTTTGGCAGAGGAAGGGAAGGTGGTCATCAAAACAATACTTGCTGTATACTACTAAATAATTATGCTCCGTGGAAATCAGTGACCGCCGCCTACTCCGTGGCTGGTCGTTATCAGGGAGGTGACGTTGCCGACTATGCTCTGGTGGGCCTCGCACGGGGTCCAGCAGTTCGGGCACTTCTTCGCCTTTATGTCCTTCCTGAGATCTTCCGATTCCTTGGTGTTCCACATCTTCCTCAGGTCGTAGTCTATATCACGCACGTTGGTGATCTTGTGGTACCACATCGTACAGGGATAGAGGTTGCCGTACGGGTCCAGGAATATCGAGGCGTTGAGCGACTTGCAGTCCATCGGCGTCACGCCGGTCCTGGCGTACTCGATTGACTTCTTTAGGTACACATCCTCGATCATATGTATCTGGTCGAACGCCGGCTCGCGATTCTTGATAAGCTGGCGTATCTCATCGGGATAGACCTTCCCCGGCCTAATGTCACCCATCTCGGGATTTTGGTAGTAGTTTGCCGACGAGTGGGCGATGTTGACGTGGAAGTCGTCGTACTTGATGTCGGGAATGTCCTTCCTCACGCCCTGATAAGTGTCCTCAAATTTCCCTTCGTTGTACTTTGAAATTGTATAGCCAAACGCCCTATGGAGGTTTGGGTACTGCTTCTTCAGCTCGCTGAGCGCCTTGTATACCTCTATCGCCCTGTTGTAGTTGCCCGGTATCCCGCGGATCTGGTCATGGAGCTCTCGGTATCCGTCAAGGCTAACAGTAATGGAAAGCCTCGGAACCCCAAGGTCGAGTATCGCCTTGACCGTGCTGATTATCTTATCTTTGTTGATAAGCGAGTTGACTGCCATCATCATGACATACATATCCTTTGAGTTGTCGATAAAAGCCTTGGCAATATCAATTATGTCCTCTCTCAGAAGCGGTTCGCCGCCAGTGAGGCGCACCCACCTGAATGTGTTGTTATTCTTTGCGAATATTTTTATCTCGTCGAGCGTCAGTTCCTCCTTCTTCCTGTGGATCGTCCAGATGTTGCAGGTCTTGCAGCGTGAGTTGCATTCATACGTCATCGCGAAATTCAGCGCATACGGCATGCTAAGGGTTGCTATGTTCGACTTCAACGCAACAGCACCTATCCCTATCACTTTCGCTAACGGCATCCGATCCTTTTTGTGTCTACTGACGTTATGGTTACTTGGAATAATCAGATATATAAAAGCGTTGATTTCATTAGTAACCAGATAACATGGGGCAGCCATATATCTCAATTGTTATACCTACCCTCAACGAGGAGAAGAACATCGGCAAGCTGATCAAGAGCGTCAAGCAGGTGCTCAAGCCTTACCGATATGAGATAATCGTAGTCGATGGCGGCGCAGAAGGGCTATCCACGGACGCGACGGTCAGAATCGCCAGGGCAGGAGGGGCGAAGGTGGCATTTGACAACAAGGGAAAGGGATCTGCGCTCATCAGAGGATTCAGGGCGGCGAGTGGCAAGATAATAATATCAATGGATGCAGACCTTTCCCACAGGCCTACGGAGCTCAAGCTACTCATTGCTGGGATAGAGACGGGATACGACATATGCGTCGGATCCAGATTCCTTACGGGTGGCGGGTCGTCGGATATGCCGCCGCTCAGGGTTTTCGGCAACAAGATATTCGTGTTGCTGGTGAACCTGCTATACGGATCAAAATACACCGATATGTGTTATGGGTATAGAAGCTTCACCAAGCGTTCCGTCGGGAGGATGCACCTGAAGGAGCTCGGGTTCGGAATCGAGACCGAAATCAATATCAAGGCCCGGAAGGCGGGACTCCGTGTGTTAGAGGTGCCGAGTTTCGAGAAGAAGAGGCAGATGGGAGTCGGAAAGCTCAACACCCTTAGAGATGGCTTTGTAATATTGACCACGATCCTAAAGAACGCAGTGTGACTTATCCTATTTCAGCCTGGCGCGATAAAACCAGTACGTCCTGTTGTATGGCGAGAAGTAGGCGCTCACGATCGGTGTCATGTTAAGGGTGTTGTTCAGGCCCGTGCACAGGTTGTTCGGCGTGTAGCACCAGTAACCCCAATCTACCACGAGGCAGCTGTAGCTCTTTGTTATGTTTCTCATGATTCCCTGGTCATACACGTAGCTCATCTGCGCCGCGCTCCTGTTGTTGATATTAAAGAGCGTCGGGTCATAGGTAAACACGAGGCAGTTGGCCGGAATTACATTACTGGTCGAATACACGAAGTTCTCGTAGAACCTTGCGTCCTGTGCCTGCGGTATCTGGCTTGGCTTGATGGTAAGCTGCGGTGCGAGCAAGTAGGTGGCGTAAACGATCAGCACAAAAAGCAGCGCCGCCATGAGCACCGGCACCGACAGCATATCGGTATGGATTTTGTTTCTTGACCGGACAAGTCGCCCGGCGCGGCTAGTCATTTCCCTAATCCGGGACAAAATTCCTCCAAGCACGTTGTCGGACACCTCTATTATCATCATGCATCCGAACCCGCCGAGAAGGCTTGCCTGCGCCACGAGGCTCAGCATGAATCTCCAGTCCACTCCGTAGAGCACACTGCCTGCGTAGAAGGCGGTGTAGAGCAGGAAAAACCCGGCGAACCATATGATTAGCGAGATCCCCTCCCTTCTGTATCTGAGGAAGGTCCCGAGCACGCCGACCAGCGCAAGGGCCGTGAAGAACTCCGGCTGCATCACGTACTGGCTCTTGTATTGGTTGAACCAGAAGAACACGTTCGAGCAGATATTCGCCTTAAAGTTCTGGAGGTTGAAATTCCCTGTCGCTGTTATGCTTCCCGCGCCGCATGTGGTCTGCACCGCCGATCCGGCGTACCCGTAATCGCCGCTTACCAGCTCGTTGTATGCAAACATTACCTCCGGAGTCGCGGCAAGCACCAATACCAGCAACAGGACCAAGAACTTTGTGTTCACCAGTTGCCTCCTCGCACGCGCCGCATTCTTTCGGATCGACCTCACTACGGAAGGGATTATCGCCCCAGTCTCCTCGTCCATAAGCAGGAACATCAGGCCTACGACAACGAAGAACACCAGCGAGTCGACCTTCATGTAAGAGGTGACAATAATCGAGAATCCGAGAATCGCAAAAGTGGCAATGCTCTTTTTTCTGATGAACACGAGCAGCGCAAGCACCGCAATCAGGGAATAGGTTAGCATAGGAAGATCTGAGGTTGTAGGCATCGCCCACACCAAAAGCATCGGAGACAGCGCCATCATAAGCTCTGCAAAGAGCGCGGCGATCCTACTCCTAAAAAGCAGCATCCCGACAAGGAACGTCAGAAATACCGCAGCAGCGGCGAGAACCAGGCCAACTACAAATGTGGTGGTCCTCGAGATCCCCGCGATCGCGAATCCGATTGCGATGTTAAACGAGGTGCCGATCGGCTCGTGGAATATCTCGCCTATGCTGCACCCTGTCGGGGTGCCGTAGTCGCACATCCACGCCTGGCCCGTGTGGAGGAGCTGTTGGGACATCGCCTGGTAGATTGCGTCGTCAAAATAGAGCTGCTGGGTAGGTGCGACCAATGCCAGTTCTGCAAAAAGGAAAATCCCGACAATGAACACCGCAGCCAACAGTGACTTTGGCTCAACCCCCGCCGCGCGCAGTGAATCTGCTACGGCTTTCCTGCCAAGGTAAAACGAGACGAGCATTCCAATAAATGCGACCGACAGCCCCGCGGTGAAAAGGTATTCCTCAACGCCCTGCGGTATCATCATTCAAACACCGGAGCGGTTGGTTACAAATAGCCCGTTTATGAACATGTGCTTTGTTTTTGTCACCTTCATCATCGAGATGACGTCGTTCGGCTCCATCACTATCGGCAGCCCGTGGAGGTTAAGGCTTGTGTTGAGCACCATTCCGTACTTCTGCTTCTTCTTGACCCTCTTCAGGAGTTCCTTGTAGAGCGGATTCTCATCGCCAACCATGTGCGGCCTCGCCGAGCCGTCGATATGCATCACCGACTTTGTCAGCTCTCGCATCTTCGGCTTGACCATGTACCCCATCGTCATGTAATGGTCGTAACCTTTGTCGTCGAACTCGATTATCTTAGGTGTGTCCTCCTCGAGCATTGAAGGGGCGAAGGGCTGGTACCACTCCCTCTTCTTGACGTAGAGGTTGAGCTTTTCCTTCACCTCCTCCGAATCAGCACGGGCTATGATGCTCCTGTCGCCTAGCGCGCGAGGGCCGTACTCCATCCTCCCCTGGAACCACAACAGGTAGTTGTTCTTTGCCAACAGTTCTGCGGCGTGTGCCGCGTTTTCCATCGGTGTCTCGACTTCGTAATCGAGCCCTCCCGCTGCCTTCACCGCCTGTTCCGTTTCATCTTGCGTGAAGGCGTTTCCCAGATAAGCGGAAAATTGGTAGCTTGCCTTGCCTGTGTCCTTGTAATGGGTGTGGAGAGCGCTCCCAAGTGCGATTCCGCCGTCGCCCATGTGCGGGAATACGTACCACTCCTTCACTCCCGGCAGCTCCCTGATTATCATGTTCGCCTTGACGTTCGCGAATATCCCGCCGGCCATGACGAGGTTGTTCGGGCCGAACTTCTGGAGGAGGTTGCTTATGTACTGCGCCAGCACCTTTTCAAGGAGCTGCTGGGCCATGTAAGAGAACTGTTCCCTGGGCATCGACCACGCTATTCGATCGAGCATCTCGTACTGCTTCAGCCATCCATACTTCGCCTTGATAGTCGTGCCCTCCACGGTGTAGAAATCCCTCAGCTTGTTATCCTCCCACTTGAACGGGTACGAGAAGCAGGCCATCGCCATGACCTTTCCTTCGTCTTCGAGTTCCCGCATTCCTACGATGTTGGTCACCTGCTCGAAGAATATACCAATCGAATCTCTCGAGCGGATCTCAAGCTTCCTTTCTAGTTTTCCGTTTTCGAATGTCGAGACGCTTCCACATAACCCGTCCCCAATCCCATCAAGCGTCACCACCAGCGCCCTCCCAAATCCTGACGTAAAGGCCGCTGTCGCTGCGTGGGCGGTGTGGTGTTCGACCAGGTCGAGCTTGTAGTTAGCAAACCCCATTCCGCGCAGGGTCCTGTGCATAAATGATGCGCTGATGTCGTTGCACAGCGGCAGCACGCCTAGTGAAGTGAGCGAATATTTCAGGAAGTGGTTGTGCCTGATGTCCCACTTCGGCTTGAGCATCTTCCTCCTTCTGAACTGGTAGTAGTTCTCCTTTATGGTCGGGAAGATCCTGTCAAGCGTCTTTGTGAACTCCGTGGTAGTGAAAGAGACTCGTTCCACATCGGTTGGTTTGATGTCCGCAAACCTCAGCGCCGCGTTGATTGAGTTGACCGGGAAGTTTATCTCCAGCTTTCTCTTCGTGAAGCGCTCTTCGTTTGCAGCGTAGACTATCCTCTCGTCATCCAGCAGCGCGGCTCCCGCATCGTGGCCGTCCCATATCCCCAGCGTGTACATTAGAACCCACAGTACGCAGAGTCGCCTCTGCACCACTAACGATATTTAACGACTAAGACTTTTAATGCTTCTGATGCGGTGGAAGTAGCGCGCCCTCGTTTATTATGTTTTGTTCCGCCTCCTCGAGCTCCTTTAGTTCGTTCTTCGCCCTGTCTCTTAGTCGCCTTGCGCTGTCCTCAATCTGGTCGCTGAACTCGAAAAATAATGCAGTGTTAAGCGCCCTCGCCGCGAGCACCATCGCTTTTATCTTCACCTCCTGTGCGGTGAGAACGAGATCGTAGTGCCCCTTGCTGCTGCCGGTAACGAGTTTCCTCTTTTCAGGTTTTTCCTCAAATCTTGGATTTATTCCACTTACTACCTTATTGTTTATTCTTACGACCGTGCCTCCGTGCCTCTCGACGGTGTTAGAAAGTTTGTAAGAATCGAGACCCTTCTCCGCATCTCTCATCAAATTTTCAAACTCCCTCTTTTTCTC
>DAHXLY010000006.1 GCA_027365735.1 Microcaldota archaeon | reverse complement strand
ATTTCAAAATATTGACCTCCTCTTTCTTTATCTCTCCTTTCCTCTCGCTCTGCATCCTGACCATAAAAAGAATGACTAAAACGCTATAATAATCTTCTGCCGCCTCCTTCCCGGCGGTCGTAACCCTCTGCTTGTTTTCAGAAAGTCATTCGGTGGTTTGCGGATAAGCCAGCAGAGTCGTGGGGGCAATGATGTGGACAGCCGCGATGCAGATGTCGATGTGAATATCATCGAAACTGCGGGGCGCGGATTATATTGAAAACCTGACGAACATCCGTAATCGCATGTCCGCCCGGAACCATGCAAATCCTAAAGCGCTACGTACTTACATAGCAGTTTAAAAATGATTCTATTCCCCGATACGCTCTTCCTCCTTTTCCACATTTCGTTCCGGTTCATAGAATCTGAAGACCTTCCCGACCACCAGACTCCTGTCCACCGGCCCGAATTGGCGGCTGTCCTCGCTGAATGCGGTGCTGTCGCCGAGCACGGTTATCATGTTGCCATCTATCTTGCTGATGCGCTTTATGATAAGCATCTCACGGGCGGGATGCCTGAGGACCACCACGTCCCCGACCGCGAGCCAGCTGAACCAGCGGTTGATTATCACGTACCCGCCGGGCTTGAACTGCGGCATCATGCTTTCGTCCGTGACCTTGTAGATGCCTATCGGGAACTTGAACGGCACAAAATCAGACCTTTGGGAAGACCATCTCCGCATCGGTCGGGAATCCCGGAGCCTTTGCCCTGATGGTGTCGACCTTCTTCGTCTTCCAGAACCATTCCGCGAACTGCTCCACCTTTGCGAGCAGGTCCTTTGCGGAATCGATGCTGGTGTCCTGCTTCGCCTTGCTCGCCGCCTTCATTATCGACCAGACCAATTCGTGCGTCTTTGCGTCGGCGTTCTCGGGCTTCGCGTAGTCTCCCCATATTGTTCGGATCTCGCTCTTCACCAGCTCTGCATGGTGCTCCTTCACCTGCACGTACCTTATCATCTCGTTCCTCGCGCCGGCGTCAGGCACCTTCGACGCGTCGATCTCAGCGATGAGCATGTCCATCCTCAGCACAGTGTGGGCGGCCACCTGCGCCTGGTGAGGGTCGTATATCCCGCACGGGATGTCGCAGTGCGCGTGCACACTTCCGAAGTGCACAAACCCGTCCAGCTTTTCCAACATGGTCCACATTGTCATCATAACACCGTTTAGATATCAGTAGCAGAGGAGCTTTAAATATATTCATGGAATAGTTAGTACCACCAACAGAACAGGCGTTTCCTGAGGGATGCAGTGATCAATTACGCAGAGATAGAGAAGAAATGGCAGAAGGCGTGGGAGGAAGCCAAGGCCTACGAGCCCGAGCCGAACGACAAGGAGGGAATATTGGTTAACAACGCCTTTCCTTATGTCAATGCACCCCTGCACGTGGGGCACTTCAGGGCCTACGGGACGGCGGACAGCTATGCGAGGTATCTCCGGCTGAAGGGCATGAACGCCCTGTTTCCGTTCGGATTCCACGCGACCGGCACGCCGATCACGGCGTTCGCGAAAAGGATAGCAAGCGGTGACAAGGAGCTGATAGGGGAGCTTGTTGACATTTATCGCATACCGCGCGAGGACGTTGTGCGGATGACGACGCCGGAATTCATCGCGGACTACATGGTCAAATGGCAGGAGCGCATCCTGCGCGTTTCGGGAATGGGGATAGACTGGAGGAGGAAGTTCATAACGATAGAGCCGCTCTTCAGCAAGATGGTCGAATGGCAGTTCATGAAGCTCAAGGAGAAGGGCTACCTCGTCCAGGGGGAACATGCGGTTTCATGGTGCCCGACGGAAAACCATGCGGTTGGAGACAACGACACCCAGCACGACGCACACCCGAAGATAGAGGAGGTCTCCGGAATAAAATTCAAGGACACCGAGTCTGATGTTTACTTCCTATGTTCGACCTACCGCCCTGAGACGATATATGCGGTGACGAACCTTTTTGTTAGGGATGGAGGGAAGTATGTTATCGCCGAGATAAAGGGCTCGAAGTATTACATTGCAAAGGACGCAGCGGAGGCCCTAACATACCAACTGAAGCCAGCCATCATCCGCGAGGTATCATCGACAGACCTGCTCAAGAAAAGGGCAATAAACCCGGTGACAAAAGAGGAGGTGCCTGTGCTGCCGGGATTCTTTGTGAAGGAAAACGTCGGAACCGGCGTTGTGATGAGCGTCCCTTCGCACGCGCCGTTCGACTATGCCGCGCTTGAAAGGCTCAGGGTAAAGGGATATCCGCTTCCGAAGTTCGAATTAAAAAAGATAATAAAGATCGACCAGGCTAGGGACGCAATGATGGGCGGCACGATGGAAGTGGAGGGTGCGGGAAAGGTTCTCCATCCGGAAATACCCGCTCTTGCCTACCTGGAACTTCTCAATGCAAATCCGGATGCGGTCGACGACCTCATCGAGAGGGCGACAAAGCTAATCTACAAGGAGGAATCCAGATGGGGCATAATGCTGGTTGGAAAATATGCCGGAAAGAAGGAAACAGAAGCGAGGGACGGCCTGAAGGCGGACCTTGCGAAAAGCGGTGACGCGCTTCCGCTTTATGAGCTTGCCAACGAGGAGCCGGTCTTCTGCAGGGACGGCACGAAGGTTGTTGTCAATGTGGTAACCGACCAATGGTTCATAAACTACGGCGACACGAACTGGAAGAAGGGAGTGATGGAGAAGTTCGACGACACGAAAGTCATACCAGAAAGGCTGAGGCAGACGTTTGAAACGGCGATAAACTGGATAGACCTCAGGGCCGCAGAACGAGCGCACGGGCTCGGCACTAAGTTCCCGTGGAATCCGTCGCACATTATAGAGTCGCTATCAGACTCGACGATATACATGGTGTTCTACACATTTGTCAACCTCCTCAGGGCGTCGGACGTGAAGCCCGAACAGCTCAAGCCGGAGTTCTTTGACTATGTAATCACTTCGAAAGGAGAGATCTCTGGAGTGGTCGGCGCGACGGGCATCGACGAGTCAACCGTAAAGAAATGCAAGGAGCAGTTTGAGTATTGGTACAAGCACACCTCGAGCCACTCCGCGACCGAGCACATATTCAACCACTTTGTGATGTATCTTTACAACCACCACGCCGTGCTTCCGGAGCAGTACTTCCCGAAGCAGATAGCGGTCAATGGAATGCTTCTTTATGAGGGGGAGAAGATGAGCAAGAGCCTCGGCAACATCGTCCCGCTCGAGGATGCGATAGCGAAATACGGCGCGGACGCGACCAGGTTCGTTGCAGTATCCGGGTCGGAGCTCGACAGCGTAAGCGACTTCACGCCCTCGATAGTCAACGGCGTGCTGATGAAGAACGAGTTCCTGAGGGACTCGCTCGACAAGCTCAACTCGATGAGCGGCGTGGAGCTCGAGCACATAGACTACTGGCTCTACTCGAAGCTCAACTCGAAGATAAAGGGCGCCACACAGAACATGGACTCGGTAGAATTCAGGAGCGCTTACACTGAGATATATTACAACTCCGTCGCGGAGCTGAAGTACTATTTCGAGAAGGGGGGAAGGAACCAGATAGCTCTCAGGGACTTCCTGAATGCAATCACCATAATGCTTGCGCCTCTGATGCCGCACTTCGCGGAGGAGATGTGGCACATGATGGGCAACAACACCCTCGTCGTACAGGAAAGATGGCCCACGGTGGATGAATCGATGATAAACAAGACGGTCGAGGCGATAGAGGACGCGATAGCCAGCACTGCTGACGACATAAACAATGCGATTGCGCTCACCTCCAAGATCGACGCAAACAAGGGCAAGAGGCTGAAGGAGGTCAGGATAATAGTCGCGGATGACTGGAAGAGCAACGCCTACAACCTACTCCTGGAAAAGAGGGAGATACCGAAGGTGCTCAAGGAGCAGCAGTTTGAAAAGGTCGACAAGGAGAAGGCGGCGAAGTTCCTTGGCCAGTTCATGAGCAAGCTCAACACGCTTCAGAGGCTGCCAGACCTTCCGGCCGAGGAGCTTTATGCTGGATTCTCGAGCTCAGTCGACTACCTGCGGAAGAGGCTCAAGGTTGACATGGTGATAATTGAGAAGGAATCCGCCTCGCAATCGCCGCGCGCTGCGAGGGCGATGCCGGACAAACCGAGCATAGACCTGCACTGGGGATAGAGGATGGATATGGTGAAAAAAAGAACTGGCAAGGGGCTGATGAACAGGTTCGACCTCTTCGTATTCGACTGGGACGGTACGCTCAGCAACGTGAGGTTTGAGCGGGCGCTGAACGAGCGACTGAATCCGTTCTGGATGCACAGGAAGAGCGAGCAGCGCATCGCCCTTGAGAAGGGAAAGAGGAAAGAAGAGGATGAGGAGAGGCAGATAAAAGCAAGAACCAGCATAGAGGGGTCGTTTGCGCCGCTGGTGGACCTCTACTTTACCTTCGTAAAACCAAAACTCGGTGACGGATCGCTTGATGTGTTGAAGAAGCTCAAGAAGAATGGAAAGAAGGTCGCTCTTTTCACAAATGCGGCCGAGTGGAGGATACACAAGGAGCTGAAACTACTAGGGATCGAGCAGTATTTCGACATGGTTGTGAGCGGACAGGGGATCGGGGCGATAAAACCTAGCCCAAAGGGGCTTAGGTACATACTTGACAAGCTCAAAGTTAAGAAAAACAGGACACTTTATTCCGGAGACATGACAGACGACCTGATTATGGCAGAATATGCCGGTGTCCCTTCATGCGGGATGGCTTGTGGGCTTGATAGCTACACGCGCCTTGAGGAGATGAAACCCGAATATGTTTTCAACGACATGAAGGAATTTGGCGATGCGCTTTAACGGCTTACCGCAGCCATGTGCTTTGTTGCTTTTGTTATAATCCCGATTATTTTCCTTGCGGTTCTGCTCGCGTCAAGTATCTCAATTTCAACTGGACTGCCATTCTTGGTAAAGTGCGTTATTACATTGCCCTTCTGTTCTCCAAAATCAGGCTTGCCGTCGCTAAGTTTCAGAACGAGAATATCTGTTTTTGCATCGTACTTATATCTCATACCTAACACTCGTAACACTTTAAGATTTGTACGGTTCCGAGGGAACATGCGATTGCAGGATGTTCGTCAGGTTTTCAATGTAATCTGTGCCCTGCAGTTTTGACGACATGTACAGCGACATCTGCATCGCATAACTGTCCATGTTGTCTACT
>DAHXLY010000035.1 GCA_027365735.1 Microcaldota archaeon | reverse complement strand
CCGCCTGGCGTGACGTTAAGGAGACCACTTATCACGGTGATCGCTATCCCTATGATTATCGCAAGCCCTATGTTGTGCAGGCTCCAACTTTGCATATTAAGTAGAGGGAAAAGAGGATTTAAAAGGTTTGCGAAGGGGCGGGCTCGAGGTCGTCGGCCGCCAATAAGTATGACACGTCGAAATCGAGCTCCGGATCAGCCCTCTTGACAACCACAAACGTTCCGGAGATGCGCGCGCCGGTCTTTAGGACCTCTCCCCTCGCCTTCCTCAGGCTGCCTCCGGTGGTCAGCACGTCATCAACTACCAGCACGTTGTCGTGTTCGTTTGGAACGTACCCGTCAATCATTCCTCCCTTTCCATGGCCCTTCTCCCCGCTTCTTATCATACAATAATAAAGCCCCGCCCGTTCGGCCACCGCGAATGCTATCGGCAAACCGCCATGGCCGGAGCCTGCAACACAAGTGAATCCTCCGCCCATCTCCCCGCAGAATATTCTCGCTATCTGACTGACCATCGCGGGCTTGCCGTAGGCGCTCTTCACGTCTATGTACTTTTCGTCCACCTTCCCTCCGGCCAGCGTGAACTTCTTATCGGGCTCATTGAGCACAAGATTGGGCACGGTCCTGAGCATTTCGACGAGGCGCGAGAGGTCGCTCTTCGAGCCGGTCTGCTTAAGCAATGGAACACCAAGAAGCATTCTCGTATTTCGGTATATAAAACTTTCTCTGGTAAGAGGGCCAAAGGCGGGAGTCGAACCCGCTCTTGAAGGTCCACAGCCTTCCGTGCCGCCGTTACACCACTATGGCCACATAACAGCACGAAAAATAGGATCATGCTGTGACATGATAGAGTATTATACGATGTGACGAATACTTTAACCTTTCCCTATGACCTGAATATGAACTGGTGCAGCTTGGGGCGCATCTTCTCCCTATTCATCAGGTATCAGGATGTAGACTTCCACGCCAAACTTATCCGGCGGCCGCTTGGGCGCCCGTGGTCTATCTTCCCTTCCACTGCCACAGAGTCATCCTGAACGAATCGGCCGTCCTGTCGCAACTACTCGCTAACGAAGCATTATATTGCTTTTGCGTCAGAGCAAGAAGGGATTTCGGTAGTTATTAATATTTGAAAGTTTGAAGTAGCAGCGATGGCAACTACCGACATGCAGAAGCTAAGCCGCCCGGAACAGCCTGGGCTTCTGAGGAAGGATGAAACCCTCAGCACCGGCACGGCCGCGGTTCTACCGAGCGCAAGGCTCGATGAGTTCAAGAACTTGTGGGACAGGGAGCTGACACAGAAGGAGATTGCAAAGCGGATGAAGATTGATCCGAAGACGGCAAAGGTGCTCCGGGACAGGCTGGGGCTGAAAAAGAGGTATATCTACCGCGAGCGCAAGGAGGGCGCCAGGTCGTATGAGTACATGCGGGCCTACAGACGCGGCCTGACAGATAGGGAGATTGCCGAAAGGAACGACGTGACAAAGTGGGCCATCATGAAGTGGCGCGAGAAAAAAGACCTGAAGCCCAACAAACCCGACAGGACCTTCGATGGCGTAAAGCCGAATGTGTTTAGGCAGTATCACAGGTATGGCTGGACGGATTCAAGGCTGGCGAAGAAGTTCGACATGAAACTCCACAGGGCCAGAAAGATAAGGGAAAGGCTTGGACTGCCTTCGAACCACAAGCCAGCGTTCACAGAGGAGGGATTCATGGAGGCGTATGCGAAATCGGGTTCTGATTATGAAATAGCAGGAAAGCTGAAGGTCACGAAAAAAATAATTAGGAAATGGAGGGGAAGGCTCCAGCTCCCGGCAAAAGGGGCAGTAGCCGCAGGGACCTTCACTGCTGCACAGTATTTGTCCGAATGGTTGAGGGGTAGTAGCGACAACCATGCAGCTGAGGCGCTCAATGTGAGCGGTTCAACCATACAGCGCTTTAGGGTCGGTCTCGGGCTCGGGGCGAATGGAAGATTCCCAAGAAACCAACACACCAGCGCCATAGACAGAAGGATATTCAGGAAGCTCTACGACGAGCTAAAGACCGACAGTGAAATAGCGGAGGTGTTGGGAACCAGCGCTACAAGAATCAGGGTCTTCAGGAATAGCCTGAAACTGACGCCGAACGGGCGGTTGCATAACATAAAGATTCCATCTGACACCGAGATACTCGATCTATGGAACAAGGGTGCCATTCCGAGCAAGATCGCTGGCGCACTCGAATCAGACCCGCTATATGTAAGCATCAGGCTCAAGGAGATGCAGAAGGATCCGAACTTCAACTGGAACATTGGCGCCCCTCCAACGACAGAGAGAGGCAAAGGCAAGGAGAGGAGGAAGAAAATAAGGCTGATGGAGCAGCTCCGCTGAAAGCCAAAATTCCATATACATCAGTATAGAAACGTTTAAATATATATAATCCCACCAATATAGTGGGATAAAATGCTCGTAAAAGTAGATCAGAAGGGAAGGTTCCAAATACCAAAGGAGTTCCGGAAACGACTCAAGCTGAAAAAGAGACAGAGACTGGGAGTATCGATGAAAGGTAATAAGATTATCATAGAGCAGCCAAGGGATTCAATGGTCGAAGACGACCCTGTATTAAGAGGCATGATAGACAACCCATTGCATTCGAAGGTAAAAGTGACAAGGGAGCTGCTGGAGAAATTGACGGACGAGCAGTGGATGGGATTATGATTATAATTGACACCAACGTCTTGATATACGGCGAGATGAAGGACTCACAGGAGTATTTGGATGCAATCAGGAGATATCGCGCGGCTATAGAGAGCGACAGGATTGGAATAAATGTCATAATCGTCTCCGAGTTTTTCCACAAAATTTCAAAGCTGGTTGATTCTCAGCACGCAGCCACAAAAATAAGCGAGATTTTCGAAAGCCAATACATCGACTACCTGGAGTTCAACCCAGAACTCATTGCCAGGGCAGCAAAATTATCGAGGGACTTCAAGCTTCGAATAAACGACGCGCTCATAGCCCAACAGGCGATTGAACTTGGCGCCGCAATACTCACCGACAACGTCAAGGATTTTGGAAAAATAAACTCGCTGAAGATAATCCCTATGAGGGCGAAATAGCAACATTTATTAACCTTGAGATGTCAATAGGTTTGTACTCTTTATACAGAGAGGAATCAGTCAGTTAATGTAGGTTCTTGGTGTTCAAATGGGAAAGTTTCCACTAGCAGACGCAGCAATCGCCCAGATAGCGATCTGCAAGAGATGCAAGGCGCGCAACAGGATCCACGCGGAGAAGTGCAGGAAGTGCGGATACGACCAGCTGCGCCCGAAGAACAAGGAAATCAAGGCGAAGAAGTAACTGTGATTGTGATCGAACGGTGTTAGCATGGTCGAATTGAACCCGATGGAGCAGCTGATTATCACCGCCATGAAGGAGCTTGGCGCGACAAAGGACACGCAGATCAAGACGGCAGACGACATCATGAAGAAGTGCAGCCGCCCGAAGGGGATGGTGACTAACACGCTTGTCGCGCTGACGCAGAAGAACCTCATCAAGCGCGTCGTAAGGGAGAAGGCGTCTGGGTACTACATAATATCAACAGAGGTGTGATTTTGGCTCTCGAAGAGGCGGACCAATACATCGACTTCATGGCGAAGTACAAGGACTGGATCGCGATAAAGAGGATTGGCATCAGAGAGCACACCAAGCCCGAGGAGATCGCTTTTTATCTGGCGGGTATCAGGGCGGTGGCGGAGAAGAAGGCATACCCGATATTGGGCATAAAGACCGAGGTCCTTGATAATTTCGTTGCAGGCTCAACCAAAGGCATGGGGAAGACCACGGACTCGCTTGTAACCATCGCATCGATTTTCAGGAACAACGCCGCGAAGGAGGCGGTCGAACAGTCGACTGGGGGGAACAAGGACCTGAGGCAGTTCGCCGAGGCTTATCTCCTAAACCAGCTCATATGTGCGGTGGGATTTGAGACGTCTCTATCCCAAGCGGCGATGGCGAAGGTCTGGAAGGAACTGAAGCTCCCAAAGCCGAAGGGCAGGCTGCCGGGCTCGGGGAAGAAGAAGGAAGCGGACGCCGAAGAGGCATAAAATCAGAATCTTATCCTTACCGGATCAATTTTTCCGTCGCTGGAATAGACATACTCCCCGGTCCCGTCTTCGTTCCTCCTTATGATATGGAACCCTTTCGAGAGCTTGTCGGTCCTGAGCATCTTCATATCCATCTTCACCAGGTCGTTGCTGTCCCCCAACGGGCATGCGATCTCCTCCTGGATGTGCGCGGTGTGGAGCTCGCGGTAACCATCCGGTGAGAGCTCGAACGCCGGATTGGATTCTATCATTATGTCGAGGTGGTCGCCGACCCGCTCCGGTACGGCTATGATGCTGACAGGGTAGGTGACCGCCTGCGCGCCGCTCCCGTATCCTGCGAGGATGCCGAAGTTGTTCTGCCTCTTCCAGTGGCCGTTCAGCTGCGGTGCGTTGTGCAACAAACTTGCGAGGCTGACGAATACCGAACTTGAGTATGAATTGCCGACATTCGACGGGATCTTCAGCGCGGCGTTTATGTGCAGCTGCTCCACGAATCCCTTGAACTCCTTTGTGTTGCGGACCTTCTTCAGCCATTCCCAATAAGCGGTTATTTCTGGGTCCTTCTCAATGTGCTTTATTATCTCCCTCTCGTTCCTGTGGAGCTGGTTGCCCTTGTTGAAGTTCCTGAACCTCTCCTCGATCAGCTCCGACAGGCTTGGGTGGAGGTTGAGCGGCTCCCTCCCTATCTCGGAGCGCGCCTGGATTTCGTTGTAGAGTTCGGGCCTGTGGTTCTTTATGTAGTGGACAAACAGGAAGCTCGCGAAGTATATCGCCTGCTTCGGGAATGGAACGTGGCAGATGAAGAAGTCCATGCTCTGGAGCATCGACTTCATGCCGTTGCCGGACGCCTGGATCTGCTGCTCGAGATTTTCTAGCGCCTTTGCGACGGTGTGGACGTAAACTATCTCGGAGAACTTTCCGTGCACGTACGGGGTGCGTTTCTTGTACTTCGTGAAGTCCGGGACCGCAATGTTGAAGCTGCCAGACTTGTCGAATATCTCCACGAGCTGCGGATCCCTTGTCACCCACATGATCGTCGCGGCCGCCCCCTGTGTTGCCTCCGCTCCGGGTGCCCTCTTCGAATCGTAAAACGCGGTGTCGGCGGTGATCACCAACGATGAACCGGCGCTGCCGTTGCCGGACATATATCTGACGCTCGTGACCGCGTCGTGAAGCGCGAGCACGCCTCCGACGCACGCAAAAGTTATCTGGGGTTGCCTTGCAGACCTGAGCATGTCGACGAATGGCCGGTATTTAGCCTCGTCCTCGTCCAACAGCCGCGAACATGCCAACATCAAGGCCGACTGCACGTCTGGTCTGCTCCAGTCGTCGTTGCTTTCGGTTGAATAATAGATGCTCCTTATAGGCTCGGCGAACAGCTTCTCTTTGCTGGCAGGGTCGTCCATCATCTTCTTCCCGAACTCGTAGATCGGGTTGGCCACGAATGTGACGTTGCATTCCGAGTGGCCGGGCAAACGGATGAGCTCCACCCCTAACCCTGCCCTTATCTTGCCGACCGTGTCTTCCACCCTCTCCTTTGAGGGATCGTTTATCACCTCTGCAAGCTTATCTGGGGTTATGGAAAGCCCCGGAGTAGAGACGAACATCTTGTTGATGCCTATGGGTATGCTCTTCGTTCCGTTCTCGGTCATTGAATCACGGTCGCAACGGAGAAAGGGAGCGAAGGCGGGATTTAAATACCGCCCAATCGGCTTGGACGATTAACGTTCATGACCGAACCAAAGGGGTTATGCGGTTCAGCCTGTTCCTCAGGGAAATAAATTCGTCCGCCACGGGTTGGTTTCCCTCTGATGTGTAGTGGTTGATCATGTCATTCAGGAACGCCTCCGCGGAATCGACCGATGCACCATTTGCGGCGAGTAGCTGGAGAAGGTCGTAATCGTCCCGCAGCAGCGCGCCAGCCAGCAGCTTTCCGCCGCTCCTTCCGATCAGCTGCGATGAGTCCAGAACCCAACTGTGCTGTGCATCAGGCGGGCATCCCTCCGCGGCCCTATGGCCCCTCGCACCATTGAGCGCGAACTCGATGGCCTGCCCGAGCTCGCCTGTGGTAATGTTCCTGTCGTGCCTCGCAATGCTGAGTATCGTTTCGATATTCCTCAGAGCCCTGTCCCGCGGATCTTCGCCGCTCCTCGAATCTGCGCCCGTCACCCAACTCGCAAGCCGTGCTGTAGCAACCATATTCCCATCCGCCCTATTGTTGAGGGCGTGTTTGGTATTTAAACCGCTTGTGGAGGATTAGCAAATGACGAACTACACGTAGGCGGAAGAAAAATAAAAAGAAGAAAGGAAATCAGGCGAGGCTGATTTCGATCTGGACCGTGTCAGGCACAGGGATGCGCATGACCTGCCGGAGGGCCTGCTCGGATCCTTCTATCTCGACAAGCCTCTTATGGACCCGGAGCTCCCACTTTTCGAACGTGTGGGACCCGCGGGTGGCCGGGCACTTCCTGGTCGTCTGGGAGATGCGCCTTGTCGGAAAAGGGATTGGACCGGCACTCTTGAGGTTGAGCGAAGCGGCGATGGACTTTATCAGCTTTGCGATAGCGTCCGCGTCCTTCGGATTCGTGCTTACCAACTTGATTATTGCCTTTCCCAATCAATCACTTAAGCGCGTGGCACGATGTCGAGGATGACCCCGGCTCCGATCGTCTCTCCCATATCTCGGACGGCGAACCTTCCGAGCTGCGGGAAGTCTGCGAACTTTTCGCAGGATATCGGCTTTGTCGGCTTTATCTTGACTATCGCGATGTCTCCCGTCTTGATCGTCTGCGGGCTCTTCTCTTTCGTGCCGCCGGTCTTCGGGTCCTTTGTCTCTAGTATGTCCACGAATGTGCAAGCCACCTGCGCTGTGTGGATGTGGAATACTGGCGTGTAGCCCTTTGCGATAACGTTCTGGTGGTGCAGTATGATTATCTGCGCCGTGAACTCCGCCGCGACCGTTGGAGGCTTTGCCGACGGTCCGATGACGTCTCCGCGCTTGATGTCCTTCTTTTCGAGGCCCTTCACCGCGAAACCGACATTGTCGCCCGGCTCCGCCTTTTGGAGCTGTTGGTGGTACAACGGCCCGACACTGCTCGAGGCTCTTGACTCGCTCAAGCTTCCGGCAAAGCCGACCGACAAGCCGTTGAGGCTGCCGGTCCAGGACGTCCACACCGTGCAGGGTTTCGGAACCATTCCAGTAGGAAGGGTAGAAACAGGGGTTATGA
>DAHXLY010000030.1 GCA_027365735.1 Microcaldota archaeon | reverse complement strand
AGTAGACAACATGGACAGTTATGCGATGCAGATGTCGCTGTACATGTCGTCAAAACTGCAGGGCACAGATTACATTGAAAACCTGACGAACATCCTGCAATCGCATGTTCCCTCGGAACCGTACAAATCTTAAAGTGTTACATAACGTCAAGCGCCCTGCGACACAGGCGCCCTCATAGCAGGGGCAGACTGCCGGATTTCAACCGTGCCAGCAGTGACAATTCGCGCTTTGTGATGCACAAGAAAACTATTGAGTATAGAGTAATTCCTTATGCGCGGTTCTAATGCAAGGTTTATGATCATCTCATCAATCAAGGCCACCTTCTCGGCCATGCCATTTCCGACCGCAGCCTCGAGTGCGGCGTTGAACCTTTCGACCACGTCAGCGGCGGTTATATCGTTCTCGCATCCCCGGAGGAAAAGACCTTGGCCGAGAATTGTTGATACCTTTTCCAGGCCAGCCTTAAGCCTCCCGTCCCCAGTCAGTTCGCTCGCTTTCAAAGCGGCAAGCACCGAGTCGGAGAGAATTTCCTTTCCGGCTTTCTTAACATCCACATCCATACGATCGCCTTGGCAGAGCGCCGAGAAGGGAAAAGAACCGCAGTTTTATATTGCTTCTGTATTATCGGAATTTGACCTCAATTCACCGTGAGGTTGGCCACCATCCCGAGCCGCGTGTCGTTGCCGATGTTGTCATATATCAAATACGTTCCGGGCGCTGGTGCCGTGAAGGTAACGGACGCGTTCTGCATCGGCTGGATGTTTGACACGTCCACGGTCGTGCCTGCCACCAGCAGGTCGTGCACCATAGACCCGGCGTTGAATATCTTCAGCGTCACCCTCGCGCCGCTGTAGACCGAC
Organism: Microcaldota archaeon; assembly: GCA_027365735.1. GTDB lineage: Archaea > Micrarchaeota > Micrarchaeia > Micrarchaeales > Micrarchaeaceae > JAJZYD01. Next base: position 5,042 of record DAHXLY010000030.1, on the reverse strand, counting down.
AGCGCTTTGGGATTTATTGAGTATTCGCGCAGCGCGATCTGGAAGGTGTAGTTCGTAGGTCGTACTGTTGTCGTGGAGGCGGTGGTGGAGGTGTTGTGCGGCACTGTTGTGGTGTGCTGGCCCCCGCCTGATGAAGCCGGTGCGGTAAAGAAGAGCAGGAGGGCGGTTATCGCAACCACCGCTACCGCAGCGGTTATTACGAGCTTTGCGGTGGCTGATACCTCATCCATATGATATCACAAAACACAAAATAAAATGAAAAGAAAAAATAAAAGAAAAGAAACAAGCCCGAAGAAGGGCTCGTTTACTTGACCAACAGAGTGCCTGACATCCCATATCCGACATATCCTGGATCTGAGTCGATCATCGAGTAGTTGCCAGGTGCCGGAGCGGTGAAGTTCAATGTGTACTCTCCGCCAGGAGCTATCTCCGGTGTGCTACCAACAGAGGTTATCTGCAGGTTGTGCCCGACAGTTCCCTTGTTCCAGACGTGCAGGACGATGTTCTGGCCGTGCGTTATCGTCAGCACCGACGGGGTTATCGCCCATTCTGTCTCGGTGATATTCAAAGGCACTCCAGGCTGTATCGTCTGGATTGTCGTCGTTGACTTATTGCCCGCTGCTATGGTTGTTGTCGCATTCACGGTTGTGCCGCTGCCGACTGTTGTTGTGACGTTGCTATACGGCGCGGTTGTCGTCCCGGACGACTTCCCTCCCTTGAGCAGGAAATATCCTCCTACCAATATGATGATCACGACGATAACGCCGATCCACAGCATACTGTTGTTGTCTTGTTGCTTTGCCATCTTTCCACCTAAAAGTATTCAGTAGCGATAGGAAATACATCTTTAAAAAGCTATGCCTGTTGCGTCGAAGCATCCCCAGCAGCGGCGGATGGTTGGGCCTGTTTTCCGCCGCGCTTCTCCTGTTTCTCGAACTTGGCGTTCGCGAACTGCACCGACAGATCCTCCTCCTTCTGGGTGTCCTGCCATGCCTTTATGTAGGTGGCTATGTTCCTGAATGGTTTGGTGAACCTGTCGGTCAGCGAGTACATGTTGCTCTCATGCTTCAGCAGCCCGACCTGCACCGCAAAATCCAGGTACCTCTTGGCGGTGGCAATCGGTATTGAGCCGGGCACCTCCTTCAGGCGGAGCGAGCCCTTTTTCTTCACCTCACTAAGCAGTAATGAAAAACGATATGCCTCCGTCTCGTTGTCGTAGAATATCTTCGCAACGTCCTTCACGTTGACGTTCTTCAGCTTCTCCCTGAGCGGGGCGTCCTCAAACTCCCAGTACTTGATCGCCATTTTCTCACTGATCGCAACTGAAGATGGGTGTGTAGGTTTTTAATCCTATTCCATAAATTCGGAAAGTAGATTACTTGTTTTTGATAAAAGTAATCACGTCCCCGCTGGCGAGCGCGTGCTCCTTTCCTACCTTCTGGTTGGGGAACTTCGCGCTTGGGCCGCTGATGACCGCGCACTTCAGCTCATCGACAATCGTGGTATGGAACTTCTTCGCTGCGTCCTCTATGTCAGCTCCCTTTCCAAGTATCATCGGCATCAGCCGCTCCTCCCCCATCTTCGGCTTGAGGTATACGCTGATTATACCGAGGTTCTCGTAGATCCGTTCCTTGAGCAGGTCGATGTTGATCCCGTTTGTCGCGCTGATTGGAATGACCTCTATGTTCTGTTTCTTCGACAGCTCATCGGCTACCTTTTGATAGTCCTTCAGCGTGTCGATCTTGTTCAGCGCGACTATCGCGCGCATGTAGATCGCGCGGCCTGATATTATTGATATGAACTCATCATCGGTGACCCTGCCCCACACTGAAACGATTGCGTTGTGCGTCCCCAGGCCGTTGAGTATCTCCTTCAGATCCTCCTCCGGAAGGCCGGACTTGTTGACCTCTATCTTTATCCCGCCGGTATCCTGTTCGTTTATCTGTATGTATGGCTTTTTCTTGTTGATGTTTATCTCGAGGGCGTTGAGCTCCTTCATCAGCTTCTCGAACTGATGGATCTGGTTTATATCGATGACAAAGACGATCAGGTCCGCGGACTTTGACGCGGATATCACCATCCTCCCTCCCCCCTTTCCGAGGTGTGCGTCCTCTATCAGCCCCGGCATGTCGAACACCTGTATGTGTGCGTCCTTGTAAATCATGGTGCCGGGGATTATCTGCGTCGTGGTGAAAGCGTACTGTGCGGTCTTGGACCGCGTGTTTGCGATCGTGTTGATTAGCGACGACTTCCCCGCGCTCGGGAAACCGACCAGCGCAATGGTTGCGTCGCCGGTCTTCTTGACGAAAAACCCCTCTCCCTTTATTTTCTTGCTGGCGATGACAAGGTCGCGCTTCGCCTCCGCTATCTTCATGCGGATCATTCCGACATGATAGTTGGTCTTCTTGTTGTCCTTCGTCTTGGAGTATTCCTCCTTGAGCTCCTCGATCTTCCTTTCGAGCGTCTCCTTGTCCTGAACCATGTTTTCACCCCTTTGCCCTCTTCCTGCCCAAGATCGTCAGCGCAAGATTCTTGGCCCCCATTTTGTTCTCGAGTCCGTACCTGACCCAGAAATATCCGCTGATTCCCCAGCCCACTATCAGGCTCGCGGCTCCCATATATACTGCATATTGCGCGTACCCGAGCGCCACCGCGCCGCCAGTTGCAAAGAACAATCCCCATCCCAGAGCCCCGAAGATCGCGGCGTTCCTCAGGTAGTGGTGGTTGGTGTTCTTTCTCGCCATTTGATCACATGAACTTTCCGAACTTCTTCTTGAAGCCCCTGTCATTCTGCATCGTCTTGAACATCTTCTTCATCTTGTTGAAGTCCGTTATCAGCCCGCGAACGTCCTTTTCGGTCGTGCCGCTCCCCTTCGCGATGCGCTCTATCCTGCCGCTTTGATGGAGCAGACCTTCATCCTTCCGCTCCTTTTTTGTCATCGAAGCAATTATCGTGCCATACTTCTTTAGTTTGTCCTCTCCCTGCTCAAGAACCTCCTTTGGTACATCTGGTGCACCCATCATGCCGACTACATTCTTCAGCGGACCCATCTTTCCCATCGCCTTGAGCTGGGTGTAGAAGCTCTCGAAATCCAGCTCTTCCATTTGCATTTCCTCGGGCTTGATGTTCGCCTCCTTTATCGCCTCCTGGACGTTTGAGAGCAGGGATGCGATGTCCGGGATCCCAAGAAGGCCGCCGACAAACTTCTCGGCGTCGTATGGCTCTATGTTATTGAGCTTTTCGCCAAGTCCGATAAACAACACTGGCGCGTTTGCGGCGTGCGCAGCGCTGAGCGCGCCTCCGCCCTTTCCTGATCCATCCATCTTTGTGACGACAACTCCGGATATCTTCACCGCCTTGTCGAACTCCCTCGCCTGCCTGCCGGCAACCTGTCCTATGTCGGCGTTAACGACAAGTACTTTCTCATCAGGTTTGAACGTGTTTGTGACCTGTTTCAGCTCTTCGACCAACTCGCCGTCGAGCGCGCTCCTGCCGCTCGTGTCGCATATTATCACCTGCTTGTCCTTGAACTTCTCGAGCGCTTCCTTCACGATTTTTGACGCGTCCTTTTCTCCCTTCCGTCCGTAGAACGCAACGTTCGCGGTCTTCGCGAGCGTCTCGAGCTGTTCATATGCGGCGGGCCTGTGGACGTCGCAGCAGATCACCGCAGCAGACAGCCCGCGGTCCTGGTAGAACTTTGCCAACTTCGCCGCTGTTGTGGTTTTCCCCGACCCATACAGCCCGGCGAGCAGTATCTTCTGCCGCTTTATCTCCGGCGTGTAGGTGGAACCCATCAGCCCGACGAGCTGCTCGTAGACTATGTTGGTTATGTAGTCCCGTGGTGCCACTCCCGCCGGCGGCTTGCTCTTGAGTGCCCTTTCCTCTATCTCCTTCGTGAACTTCAGGACGAGCTGCACCTCGACGTCCGAGCTCAACAGCGTCTTCTGGAGCTCCTTGTTGAACTCCTTCACCGTCTTCGCGTCGATTATCGTCGAACGTGTTAGCTTCGCGAGCGCCTGCCTGATTCCCTCTCCTAGGTCCATATGCTCATCTAAGCTTGGATTAGATTTATGAACTTTTGCTTATTTAGCCCTTGCCGTGCCGGGAAAAATGGGCTTTTCCTCTCTTACGAACGGAACAAATACCATTAAATATCTGGACGGGTCCAAGTGGCTTGATACAAAATGAGCAGCAAATTACAGAGCAAGCGTTACAAGAAGGGAATATTCATAGGGAGATTCCAGCCGTTCCACGTGGGACACAGGCTAACCTTAGAATTGGCCTATCATGTGTGCGACGAGCTCGTGGTAGGCATCGGTAGTGCGCAGGAATCAGGCACTGACAGAAACCCTTTTCCTGCGGACATAAGGGAGGAGATGATAAAGGCAGGTTTGGAAAATACCATAGTTAATACGAAGCGCTTAAACATTCTCAAAATACCAGACGTTCATGATGACGACGTGTGGGTCGATTACATACTGACCTACCACCCCGACATCGAGATTGTGTTTACGGACAACGACTGGGTTGCTAAAATATTCAAAAAAAGAAAGATCGAAACAATTTCACCCCTTTTCAAAAGGGCGGACATTTCATCCACCGAGGTGAGGAGGATGATAAGAAAGGGCGACGACGGATGGGAGAGGCTTGTTCCATCTAAGACAGTCCCAATAATAAACAGGCACATAGAAAAGGTCACTACCGAGACCGCCAATGCGGGGTAAACTGCACCATTCCTTTTTATTTCTTAGTTACGCACTAGTGGTAACTGATTTGGATGAAGCTGGTCATCACGCAATCAAACCTCACGCTAAAGGGGGGAGCCGAGCGGATCATGCTCAAGATAGCACAGCACTACGACGCCACGATTTATACCGGGGAGTACGATAAGAGCGCAACCTTCCCCGAATACCAAGACCTTGATGTGAGAGTCGTGGGAAAACAGAACCTCCAGAAGTTCCTCCCGTACGGCAGGGCGGTGCAAGGTTTGAACTATGGGTTGTCGTTTTTGCTTTTCAAGATGAGGGAGGATTACGACGTG
>DAHXLY010000021.1 GCA_027365735.1 Microcaldota archaeon | reverse complement strand
TTGTCTTCTTCGATGATGTTTTTTACAACAAGAATGCGTACTGGTTGTTAAACAGGCCTAGCGGGGCCACTAAGGTATTTTTTGACGATAAGGATGATTTCTTTGTCAAAAAGGCATACCTGCACAAGGAACTGAAGTTTTATTTCAAACGCGAGATGCAGAAGAGGCTGGATCCGCGTCACCTGCCATGGACGGCGCTGCATGCGTATGGCCTCGTCAGAGGTAAGTGGATACTGCATAGCGGCTTTGATAGGAATGCGTCAAGGTTTTTTTCGACATCAAGCATCCCAATTGGAATTGCGATAAACGATGGTAGGTGGAAAAAGCTGCGCCCTTTTCCTGTTACTATCCCAGCGCCGGTCAAGCACCACATTGAATCAAAGAGCGCCAGGGTCTATGACGTGTCGTTTATGGGCAACCTGAACAACTATCTCAAGAAAAGGTATTACTTATACGCAAAATCTCTCTCTGATTCGGGTTTCATGAAAGGCTACTTCAAAGGAGCACATATTGATTATGATACGTATGCGGATGTGCTGAGACATTCCAAGGTTGGCCTTTCCCTAAAAGCGTTCGGTGAAGATGCGTACAGATTCTGGGAGACGGTCTATGAGGGCGCTACGCTACTTTCGCACACACCACTGCTCGTCATTCCCAACAATTTCGTCAATGGCGAATCGGCCCTTTTCTTCGAAACCAGGGAAGAGATGAGGGCGAAGATCGAGAGATATGTGCTGAAATCCGATGAGTGGTACGAGATAGGCAGGGCCGGAAACCGCCACTTTTGGAAGTACCACACGCCCGAAAGGAGGATAAAGGATCTTATGCTGAAATATATAGTCTAGCGTGTTTTTATGGCAACCGAAAAAGTGACTGCGCTTATTTGCTCGAGGAACGAGACCGACAAGACGATTTCGCTTATACACGACCTGTATGACTATGTTGATGGGATAACACTTATTGATTCAAGCGATAGGGAGGGCCGTGCAAGGCTTGCCCTAGAAAAAAAGAAGAAAAAGCTCTACAAGCTTGACATCTATTATGTGGTCCCGCTTGGATATCCAGATCCGATAAGGATGTACGCGCTCAAAAAGTGTAGATATGATTGGGTTCTTCTTATCGATACCGATGAAAGGGCGTCGAAAGGACTCAAGGAGAACTTGCGCAGGTTCGCAGGTGATCGGAACATTGCCGCCTACTCTATTAAAAGGTATGAGATGAGCAGGGAGGGGGGTAGGTATCTTGAGGAATCCTATCAAACAAGGCTGTTCAGGAAGAATTTGGTACAATACACTGGGATCAGGCACGAGCAACCTGTAGTGGGCGGAAGGCTTGCGATCATTTCAGACAGCAACGGAAGCATAAACCACGTCGCTGAGATAAAGGGGCTGACGAGCGTCGAGTCCGGAAGGATGGAGGCGTACGACGAACGCCTTTCGTACGGCGTCTACAACAAACTTTTTGTTAGCTACATCGGTAAGTTTATGCTCACAAGCCACGACGTAGCGAAGACCAGTATCGGGAGGTTCTTTGCTGGCGCCCTTGAGTTTTACGAAAAGATTCTCTCGAAAGGGTCGGAGCAGGAACTGACAGACTTTGATTATCTGGTCTATAACTTTCTTAGAAACTTTGCATCGGGCATAAAAAGCAAGAACATAATGACTATTATAAGGTCGATGCCTGATGCGTGGCACCGCCTCGGGACCATCAGAAGTTGGAAGCACGCCTTGGACAGCGAAGAGGCGTTTGGAATATCCACTATGATTAATCGCGAGGGGATAATCAAGTTCCTTTCACTGGATAAAGAATCCACAATAAAAAAGCTTAACGCGAAGTACAAGGACAAAAAAGGCGGAATAAAACTACTTATAGAACTTCTTCGCGAGGAGTATCGGCACCGAATTGGAACACGAAGGACTGGCGCACTATAGCCAACTAATTTATTATCCCGGAATAAGGTCTCCTCGACAAGGCAGTTAGACGCCCTCAGTGATAAAAAGATTATGGGCGTTGAATCATCGCCAACAATTCTTCATATGTTGGTTTCATTATGGTCGCAACAATAGATCAACCTGGCAATTCAAAACGTTGCTGTAGGAAACGTTCATTGGCAGTTCCGCTTGAAAAATAGGGTCGCCGTAAGATTATTAAAGTGTTACTGCGGCAGTTATTAATTGGTTAGATGAAGTGCTTGCTTTCTGTCATGACATTTTCCAAGGATGATGTGGAGCGTGTGCTCGCATTGATAGAGTCTATCTATTCGATAGCTGATGAGGTAGTGCTAATCGATTCCAGCTCCGAGAGAAACAGAAGGATACTCGCGCAGGAGAAGAAGAAAAAGAAAATGAATAAGCTTAAAATATACTATGTGGTCCCACTTGGATATCCGGATCCGACAAGGATGTACGCGCTTGGCAAATGCAAGGGCAGTTGGGTCCTCCACCTTGATTCCGACGAAACCATAAACAAAGATCTGAAAAGGGATATAAGAAACATTGTTTCAAAGAGCAATGCGGACTGCCTACTTATGAACAGGGTCCTTTGTGGCGGTGATGGATCCATATTGTCCAAGCATGATATGGTTGCAAGGCTGTTCAAGAGAGGCAGCGTGTCCTACTCCGGCATGATACACGAATACCCAAAAATAGCTGGCTTAACTAAAAATCTACCACAGAAATATTCGCTCCTCCATACACATCCTGATCAGGCAGGCGAGTGGAATAAATTTAACACGCGCTATATACCGATAGAAATGCTGACATACCGGATGACATATCGGGCCCTGTTGGGCATAATCGCCAAAAAGAGAGGATCTTTTATTATAAGCGCATATTTAAGGCTGAAGGCATCCCTTTGTGCCGGCGGTGCAGACAGTGAGTTGAGCAAAACCGATTACAGGTTGTTTGCCCTCCTGCAGATTCTGTCTTATATGGCCACAAATATTGGTTCTGCCTGGGTGCCTGATTTCGGGGAGGCACGCAAGCTTTGGAGAGACAACAATTACAAGATAGATCGCTTTTTTGAAGTCCCACCTAAAGCAAGGGATGCACAGCTTGCCCTCTCCAATGACATAGCATCGGCTAGTGGGATCATCCCCTATCTTGGGCTATATAGCGAACGTAAGATTAGGGAAATGAACCGGCGGTACGCAGCTCACGCCGTAAATGGTGTCGAAGTATTGAAGGAGGTGCTCATGGAGGAATACGCCAAGCGGAAGGTGTACCGGCACGGGCGTCGCGGACCGTAAGCTAATTATTTTAAAAGCCAACTCCAAACAGGTATTGTGATTTATTGGTCGTGTTAAACTTGGGTGCGGGCTTCGACCTCGATGTCCAGTTGGCCATCACCGGGCGGAGGTGCATAATAGGGCAAAGCGGCTCTGGCAAGTCCTACCCTGTGGGGGTCCTGGTCGAGGAGCTCTGCAAGAACGGCCTTCCGTTTATGATAGTTGATACCGAAGGGGAGTACAACAATGCCTCGTTATTTGTTATGACTTCAAGATCGGAAGGGATGCCGGCTGTTTTACTTGAAGCACAAAGTTATGGGATACCAGCCGTTACATTTAGGGTGAAGGGCATTGTGGATGTAGTTGAAGAAAAGTTCCAAGGAAGACTTATAAATGCGTTTGACATAAATACATTTGCCGATGCGATAATAAGTTACTATAGGGCGTGGAAAAGCAGCAAGCCCAAATACTGCAAGCTGAGGAGAAACATCGCAAAATTTGTAAATTCCAAATACAGCGATGCTGCCATAATCCCAAAACTAAAAAATATGCTTATAGAAAACTGATTCCATGAACAATATTATTTTTAGAATGTACAAACTTTTTCAGCACCGCAACCTCAGGAAGGACAATATAGCGAAACTGAAAGAGCTAAATGCTGGATATGAGACGCCACCATTCAAAATCGATGAAAAAAATGATATCGTAACCACAAGAGGTGAGATAAAGTTCGATATAAGATTGATAGAACCGTACATAATGCTTGAAACGTTCGGGTTGAGGATACATGACCAGATGAAAATAGAAGGAAAGGGCAAGACGCTGGTCGATGCTGGTAGCTGTTTTGGAGATACACCGTTGTATTTTGCGAGCAAGGGATGCAAGGTTTATGCCCTGGAGCCGAATCCTAGGAATTACAAGGCGATGCTCAAGAACATAGATTTAAACCAGAATCTGAAGCCAAATATTATTCCAATAAACGCCGCAATTGGGAAGGATGGGGATGTGGAATTCACTTTTGATGATACTTATATTGACGGGGGAGGGAGCGCTTATCTCCAGAAGTTGGGTAAAAGGGTCAAGGTAAAGTCATTTTCGCTTTCTGGTTTGATGAATAAATACGGGCTTAACGAAATTGATTATCTAAAAATGGATTGCAAGGGGGCGGAAGACCTGCTCACCGTTACTGAGCTCAAAGCTATCGCCGAATGTGCCAAAATCGAATACACAAATACCGATGGCAAAAGGCTCGAAGAACTGAAAAAGAAATTGGAAGCAGCCGGATTTAAATTTAAGGTTTACAGACATAACCCCGGGGACACGTCGGCCATCAGCAATCATGGCACCATTTTGGCCACAAAACAATGATTATGGTGTTTTTAAATGAAGATACTCTTACACGGTGTACACAAAAAACACTACATCTACTCCGGATTCTCTGCAAACCTGGGTGCCAAGAACCTGACTTCGTACTTACCGTACAACTATTTTGTCCGTCACAACGATCCGTTTGACATTTCTGACAGCGATGGTGTCCTTGACAGGTTGGACAGCTTTGACCTAATTGTATTCAACCAACGATCCTTCATGGACAAGAATTTCAAGAAGATATTGAACTGCGATACTTCCGCGCCGAAGATATTCATAGACATCGAGGATGATTTTTTCGTAAGAAATATCTACCATAGCCCGCAGATCAAGTATTACATCAAGCGCGAACTCTATTCTCACATGGATGGCTCGGTAATGAAGACCTGGATGCTGAAATATCTCTATGGAAGTTATGTGTATGAGGTGATGAGGGACAGTGCCCCTGTTTCCGGGAGCTATAGCTTCCCTGCGCTGCCTAGCTTTTTGGCTGTCCAGTCGTCCGAGCGGAAGAAATTATTGCCATTCTCTACCACGGTGGAGCCTGTCAAGGTCAAACCATCAACTAAAAAGGAGTACGATCTGTTTTATTGCTGCACCGTAGGCAACGTTCCGGATAGGAAGAAATACTACGATATTCTTTTGGGAGCGCAAAGCAGGTATCAGAAAGCGAGAATGTTCGTGAAGCCCGGTGGTATTCCAAAGGATGAATTTATGAAGTCCGTGCTTTCATCGAAGGTCGGCGTGTCAGTCAGGGGCGGCGGGTTTGTCGCGAATGCCGACTGGGAGCTGCCGTGCTATGGCGTTGCCCTCCTCCTTCAGAGGCGACCGCTTGTGGTGCCATGGGACCATATAGATGGCAAAACAGCACTGCTGTTTGGCTCTTCGGATGAACTGTTCGAAAAGTTCGAAAAGTACGTGCTCAAGTCTGATGAATGGAAGGAGATAGCTAAGGGCGGCCAAAAACTCTACTACGCCCACCACACTCCGCAGAAACTGATAAAGGAGCAGGTAATCGACAAGGTGTTTAAATGAGTAATATGCAAATCAAGGTGGCGCTTTTGGCGTCGAAATTCAAATTCGTGGCGGAGCCCGGAGAGGGTGTACAGCGCTACGCCATTGGGCTTTGGGATTACTACCGCTCCTTGCCCCGCTCCTCTGACGTCACGATCGACAAGGTGGGGCTCGGCTATGAGACGCCAAGCTCCGGAAGCGTGCTGAAGGGGATGTACCAGCTCGCTACGCAAGATTTCAGTGGTTACGATATTCTGCACACGATTGAACCGATTGAATTCAGTCCGATACGACTGGGCAACGCAAAGGTTGTCACGACGCTGCACGACGTTCCAAAGGCGAAATTCGGCATCCGTCCGCTGTATTGGGTCAGGCTGATGAGAAAATACCAGGCGTTCGGTTCTGATTATATAATCGCCATATCGAGCATAAGAAAAAAGGAGCTTGTCGCACTGGGCGTGGATTCCAGTAAGGTTTTCATTGTCAATGATGGGATAGAGAGCAGGTTCCTTAGTGAGATATCGCATAAGAAGGAGAATAAAAAGTTTGTTGTGGGGACCCTCGGTGCGCTTTATGAGGAATCTGGAGTTAGTCGCCTAATCAAAGCTTCAAAATCGATCAAATCAAGGGATGTCAGCTTTGAGATTTGCGGGAAGAAGGGGGGCGAATACGAGACGCTTGCCAAGCTCGCTGGGCCAGATGACAGGATACACTTCAACGGGTTTATACCCAATGACAAGCTGATCAGCACGTTCGACTCATTCGATGTTTACGTTTCACCCACGTCAGAAGAGGGATTCGGGATCGCAATTGCAGAGGCGCAAGCGAGAGGACTACCGGTGATAGTTTTTAAGGACGCGATACTGCCAGATGAAATAAGGAGGTACTGTATAGATGCCGATGGCGAGGAAGATATGGCCGCAAAGATAGAGCAACTAAGGCAGAATGGATTCAATGAGAAGCAGCGCAAAAAGATGACGGAATACGCAAGGCAGTTCACATGGGAGAACACGGCGAAGAAGACGCTGGAGGTTTACCGCAAGATTGCAGGAAGGTGAAAAAATGAAGGACATATTTAGGAGCGTATGGATCTGGTCATGCGAGCACATCCTATACTACCCAATAATCATAAACCACAGCCTGATACACAACCACTATAATGTCGGGGGCGAGAGGATTCCATATCTGGTCATACCTCAAAAATTTTACGGGAACGTTGGCGAGCGAACGATTGAGGTCGCTTTTGCAAAGAGCTTCCTTGCCAGATACGTCGGCAAAAAGGTTCTCGAGGTCGGCAACGTAATGTCGGGCTATACAAAGATTGATCTGACGAACCACTTGGTGCTGGACAAGTACGAGAAGGGCGCCAACATCATCAACAAGGACATAATAGACCTTAAGGATGTCAAGAAGTACGACGCTATTTTATCTGTGTCGACGATGGAACACGTGGGCTATGACGAGACACCAAGAACTAAGGGCAAGGCTATCGAGGCGCTGAGGAAGATGATGAGAGCCCTTAAGCCGCATGGCGAGATGCTTGTGACCGTGCCGATAGGCCACAACCCTGAAATAGATCAGATGCTGAGGAGCAACAGCCTGAAGTTCAACGAGGTGCACTTCTTAAAGAGGATTTCAGCGCTGAACAGCTGGGCTGAGACCAGCGGCGAGGACGCGCTGTCGAAGGCTTATGGTGGGAAATATCCTGCCGCTAATGCGGTTGCGTTCCTAATTTACAGGGCTCCCTAAGCGCAAATTGCACGCCATGCTAACTCCAGTGCGGAGATATAAAAGATAACGCTTTTTAAATTCTACTTCCAACCATTATCGTGGTTTGTTGGTAAACCTGAACATCGGCGGCGGAGTTGACATAGACGCTCAGACCGTGATAACGGGACGTGGGTGCGTGATCGGCCAGAGCGGCTCCGGCAAGTCTTATCTGGTCGGCGTGATTGTGGAGGAGCTCTGCAAAAACAACCTCCCGTTCGTGATAGTCGATACCGAGGGGGAGTACAAATCCCTGAAGGGTATGTTTAACGCTATCTGGGTAGGGGATGAAAAGGGCGCGGACGTTGGGTTGGATGTGGATTACACAAGGCTGTTCGCCGAGAGCATCGACAAGAATGTGCCGGTTATATTTGACGTCTCTGAGGCGATGGACAAGCAGTCCTACGTATACAAGGCGCTCAGCGCGCTCTACTCGCTCGAAGAGGAGAGAAGGTCACCGTATCTGGTGGTGATCGAGGAGACCGACAAGTTCGCCCCGCAGATCGTCCGCCCGCGCGTAAACGCGGTTGAGGAGATTAGCGTGCGCGGTAGGAAGCGCGGCATAGGGTTGCTCGTCGCCACCCAGCGCCCCGCTAACGTGAGCAAGAACGTCCTTGCGCAATGCGGTTATGGGTTTATCGGGAAGCTCAGCATAGACAACGACATAAAGGCGGTGAGCATCCTGTTCGAGGACAAAAAGAGGCTCGCGGAGATTCCCGACCTCAAGACCGGCACATTTATGTCCTTCGGGCTTCAGAACGACGGGGCGATAAGGGTCAAGAAAAGGACCGTGGAGCACGGCGGTGGCACTCCATTGATATCGTTGAAGCAAAAGACGGAAATCAAGATGGACAAGTTGATCAAGGAGTTAAAAGGTGCCGATGAGATTGGCGTGCGTGTCGCTGCACGATCGAAGAAACAAAAGATGCCCGTCACACAGCTCAAAGTTCCAGTCCTTAACGGATCTCTGACCGTAGAGGATGCCAAGGAGAAGGCAGCAAAGGAGCTGAAAAAACAGTTCATACTTTTCGGCCAGCAGGTGGAGAAGGTCGATTCGGTCGAGCCGAAATATCTGGAGGCGATGCTCTGCAGGGTGAGGATGCCAACCGCGCGCAAAGGCGAGTACGAGGAGGGAAGTTTTGTCATCAGCAACGAAAGCCTTGTGACCTTCGCCAACAGCGGCCTGCGGTTCAGCAGGGTCCATATAGAGAAGCCCGTATCCCTGAGCGCGGAGGACGAGAAGGTCCTTGCCGCGGTATCGCTCGGGAAGGCTGACATGCCGCGCATCGCAAAGCTTACGGGCCTCAAGTTCGACAGCATAGCCAGGGTCCTCTCACGGCTCAAGAGGGCGAGGCTGGTCGAGCAGGAAAAGGAGGCTTTTAAAACCAGGAGTTACAAATCATATTCACAGAGGCAGCGCTTCGAGACCTCCGATGTCATGGTGCCCAGGGAATCGATAATCAACTTCGACCCGAGGCAGCAGAAGAATATCGAGTTGCTGCTGAGCAATATCCTCCCCGGGGCTAAGGCGGTTTCGCTCGACCCCCTGTACATACCGGTCTATGAAATAACCCTCCGGCAAGGGGAAAAGGTCAGGGTTTTCAGCATCGATGGGATTTACGGAAGCAGAATCTGACAAGGTGAAACAATGTCTAACACGGGGCACCAGACGCTTGGGGACAACTTCATACCGATCAACTACAGCCTCACCTTTGAGCCAGACATGAAGAAGTTCAAGTTCAGGGGCTCCGCCACGATAAAGGGAAACATCAAAAAAAGAACCAGACTGATAAAACTCAACGCAAAGGAGCTCGAGATAAAAAGCGTTTCAGTGGCCGACGGCCTCGGGATCCAGAAGGCATCGTTCAAGGTGGACAAGGAGAAACAGACGGTCGAGATAAAGGTCAAAAGGCCGGTCATTGCGTACGTGGAGGTGGACATAGACTATTATGGCATGAACAACGACCGACTCTACGGGTTCTACCGCAGCAGGTACGATTTCAACGGCAAGCAGGGCCACATACTCACCTCCCAATTCGAGGCGCCGAACGCAAGGGATGCATTCCCGTGCGTGGACGAGCCAGCCTTCAAGGCGACCTTCGACGTCTCGTTCGTGGTGGACAAGGACCTTGATTGCATTTCGAACATGCCGGTATCGAGCACCAAGCCGAAGGGGAAAAAGAAGTTGGTGGTATTCGGGACGACCCCGAAGATGTCCACATACCTTCTGTACCTGGGCGTCGGCAAGTACGACTACCTCAATGCCAAGGCGGGGAAGATCGCCCTGAGGGTCATAACGACTCCTGGCAAGAAGAGGCTCGGAAACATTGCGCTCGACTTCGGCAGGAGGCTGCTCGACGTGCAGCAGAAATATTTCGGGATCGACTATCCGATTCCGAAGCTCGACCTGCTCGGCATCCCAGACTTCTCAGCCGGTGCGATGGAGAACTGGGGAGCGATAACATTCCGTGAGACGGCGCTGCTCGGGGACGAGAAGTGCACCGCGGTGTCGGTAAAACAGCGCATCGCCGAGGTGATATCCCACGAGCTCGTACACCAGTGGTTCGGCGACCTTGTAACGATGAAATGGTGGAACGACATCTGGCTCAACGAAAGCTTCGCCGACTTCATGGCGTACAAGATGGTCGACAAGATCATGCCCGAATGGGACTTCATGCTCAGGTATTACATCGACACCGTCGCCGATGCTTTCTCGATCGACTCTCTCAAGACGACGCATCCGATCCACATGGAGGTCAACACCCCCGGAGAGATAGGGGCGATCTTCGACATGATAAGCTATCATAAGGGAGGGAGCATGCTCTACATGCTCGAGGACTACGTGGGGGACAAAATTTTCAGAAAGGGGCTGGGCATCTACCTAAAGGAAAACCAGTACGGCAACGCCTCAAGCGAGGATCTCTGGATGGCCGTGCAGAACGCCGCGAAGAGGGAGGGACTCGACACCCCGGTGTCTGGCGTCATAAAGAAATGGGTTGAGCAAGCCGGGTACCCGGTGGTCAGCGTGAAAAAATCCGGTAAAGGAAAATTCATCCTTGAACAGAAGAGGTTCACGATTCTCGATTCGGACTACAATGAGACCTGGCCGATACCGATCCGCTACATCAGCGCTGCGGGTGAAGGAAGGGTGTTGATGGACAAGAAGAGGATGGTCCTGAGCTTGAAGAGCGACTGGCTCAAGGTCAACTACACGCAGTCCGGGTTTTACCGCGCTGTTTACGATGGCGCAGAGCTGGAGAAACTCGGTGCGATGGTCCGCGATAGGGACAAGAGGTTCACCGAAAAGGACGCGTGGGGCGTCGAGAACGACCTTTTCGCGCGGGCGAGGTCGGGGAGGATAAGCGCGAAGCGGTACCTGGATTTTGTCAACAAGTACCTGATGGGCTCCGGCTATCCGACGTCCTCATCGATATCCGGTCACCTCGGGTTCCTGATAAGGATGGGCGAGGGACTGCCGTTCGGCGATCAGGCAAAGAGGGTCAGCGTCAAGTTCCATGGCAAGATCCTAAACCGGCTGGGCTGGCACGTCCGTGATGGCGAGAGCAGCATCGATACCAGCATGCGAAACTCCGCAATAGCAGGACTGGCGTTTGCCGACGACAAGCACACCATTGACCGGTCCGTGTCTATGTTTAATCACTTCGTGGAAGGCAATGGGGAACTCAACACCAACCTCCGCGCCGCTATCTACTCGATCGTCGCGATGAACAAACCGAGCGAGGGGCTGATGAAGAGGTTCATGAAGATGTACAAGGACCAGGAACTCCCCGAGGAGAAGATCAAGGCGCTCCAGTCGGTGGGGCTGCTGGACGACGAGCGCCTCCTGAAGAGGGCGCTCGACATGAGCATCGGCGATCCGGTGAGATTGCAGGATTCGATAATAATCATCTCCAACGCATCCGGAAACAGGCAGGCCAAAAAGGTGATGCTCGACTGGATAACCAGAAACTGGCAGCGTCTCATGAAGATTTACGATCCGGGTGCACACAACCTCGACCATGCCCTTGGAGCGCTTTCGATCTATACGGATAAAAAGTCGCGCGAACGAATTGCCGCATTCTTCAGCAAGAAGGAGAACATGCGTGACGACATCAAGCGCGAGTTCCAACAGACTCTCGAGCGAATAGATGCGAACATCGCATTCATGGAGAGGAACAGGTGGAGCGTCAACTAAGTGATTAACGTGACAATGAGCACTGCGCCGAAAGCCGCAATTAACGGGGGCGCCATCGAAGTCCAGCAAAAGAAGGGCCAGCAAGCGGCGCTCGATAGCAAGATCGTTGACATGCTGTTCGCGGACGTAAACGGGGCAGATACGAGCATTTCGCCCGAACTGCGCGAGTGCATGAAGATGATAATCAAATGCGCCTCTACGTTGAGGATCGAGGGGGACGTGGGCGGCTATAAATTTTACAGGGATGACGTCAGGCTATTCGTCGAGCGCATGGGGGAAATAAAAAACACTATGATTCCATTCATTGAAGGAGTTATAACTAACCGCATCTCCGCCGAGAAAAGCGATGACCGCGCGAAGGCCGAGTTCATGTACCGCTTCGCGCTGCTCAGGATCCTGAGGAGCATAGGCCCAAAGCTGCCGAGGGATGCGCGGATGTACAACGGCATATTCTTCGGCTTCGTTAGAAAGGAGGGCGATAGTTTCGACCGCGGGATTCCAAAGGCCGCCGCCGATCACATCGACTCGGTCGATTCTCCGGAAATCAAGCTGATTCGGGCGAGGCTCCAGGAGCTGCTGGACACAAAGTCCGGGCAGATTTTCCCCCTCCGGCGCCTTGACAGCGATTTCCCGTCGTGGAATGTGGCCGATGCATAGCGCCGTATCGTTTAAAAATCTTAACACATCTACTAATCCATGGTATCCGATTTTGCGCCCGCGATGGAGGATCTGGACGGGGTTGTATCGCGCGGCGGAAAAATCACGCCCGCCGAAGCGGCGCGCTTCATCGAACGGCACGACATCTTCGGCGGCATCTCGCGGCTATTGGCTGCCGCATCGAGGCGTGGCATAACCATCGCTGCCGTGGAGGGGGCTGATGCGACCGGAAAGACCACCATAGCCAGGGCGATGGGGAGAGGGTTCGGGTATGCGGTGGTGGAGAACCAGTCCTCCACGGTTTTCAGGATGGTCTTCGGGCTCCCGAAATCTAAGAGGATGAGGATGGTCGACTATAGCGGCGACTCGCTTTCAGGACTGCTTTTTTATCTGGTGGTGAATTGCTATGCGCTCGAAAAAGGCGTGCGCGCGGCCATTGCAAAAAAGAAGAAGTTTATAGCGCTCGACAGTTTTGTCCTTAGGACTCTCGCATCGCACTCGTGCAGCCCAAAAGGACCCGGCACGGTTAGGGCCGATGCAAAGGCCCGCCGCTTCATCGGAGTGCTCCTTGACGAGTACATTCCAATCCTCGAGAGGAACCGCTCGATGATTACCGTGTTTATGTTCGCCAGCGAAAGCATCAGAAAAGAGCAGGCAGTCAGGAGCAGCGCCGGTAATTCGCTCGACCGCAACGAGCTGTATGCGCGCGGCGTATCGAACTACCTTTCGCTCTGCAGGAACGCGTTGGGGGCGAAAGGCGTCAGGTACATAACCCTTTTCTCCACCGCGTCGGAGGGAGTTCAACATCGGAGGTTCGGCGGCGATGAGAGGGTATTCGTCAAGCCGCCCTCCCGCCGCGCCGACATACTCGCGAAGGCAGCCTTCATCGCGAGCAGATTGCGGCAGTCTAAGGTTTAAAGATATTCCTTATGTAATAATAACGGGGTTGTTGATGAATCCAGAGGAGGAGGTCGCGCGCTCGCTCGAGAATCCGGAGGACGAGGAGACTTGGAAGGCGAAGCAGCTCAACGAAGAGCGGAAAGGATCGCTCGCGTTCTGGATTTTGCTGGTCCTGATGGTGCTGGTGCTCGCGTACGTCTACCTCTACCTCTACCACGGCAACCTGTTCGGCCCCTCATCCGGCAATCAGCTTCTCAGTTCTACAACGACCAATCCATCCACCACGATCGCCAATTACTCCTGATGTGCTGTCGGCGCAAGCGCTTTTCAACAACGGCTGCCGTGATCTTTTGCATAAGTGTGGAATCGCCACCCTTAAATATTTCCTACGCCAAAATATATAGTGGGTGATTGGGTGGTGATCTTCTGGGACAGGGTCCTTGCGCAAGCAAGGATACTAGGCAGGGACATAGACGTCGATGCGGTGGTGAGGGAGAGCGGGGTCGACTACACCGTCGAGGGCAAGCGGTTCGGCGAGGAGGCGATGGTCAATGGGTTCAGGGGGATACACGTTGCGCGTAACACTATAAAATCCTCATCGAACCTCTGCGTCGCGCTCGACAACGCATCCAGGGCCGAGATCGATGCGGCGATAGGCGCCGGCGATTTTGTGACCTCCTACATTGTGGTGCTCAATACGATCGCGTTCAGGCTGGAGAGCGAGCTCTTCCACGAGGGGCTCGAGGTGGGACGGAGGACGGAGATAGAGACATGCCTCCTTGCGCTGAACAGGATAAAGCACAACCTTCTCGACAGCACGATCGCGGGTGACAAAATAGTCAAAAAGGCCGTCGTCAGTGTAATCGGGGCTGCGGTCGCGTGAGCCGAGCGCGTTAGTTAAGGGCGGGTGTCATCCCGTTCGTGTCCTCGCTCCTGAGCCGCCTCGCAATTGTCTCCCTTTCTCTTGCTTCCTGGAGCCACACAGGGATTGCGCCCGCAATGCCGGAGAGTTTTATACCCTTTAGCATGTTCGACATTTCCTCCGCCGTGATTATCCTGCTGGTGTTATCGGCGGCTTCCTCGCTTACTAGACTTTTGATCAGGTTGTCGAGCCTTTTGTTTTTCAGCCGGTCGGAAATCTCGCCAATCGTCAAAAATAGCTCAATGTATGCAAACGTCATCGCCACGGGCGTGGCCAGGTTTTCTATGGATTCGAGCAGTACCGCCATCCTATAAAGGAGCGGCGGCTGTTCAAGGATAGTCCTCCTCATCCCCTCGCTGTTTGCGGATGGATCGGCGAGTTCGGAGAAGCCCATTTCCGTCAGCAAATCCCTGGCGAGCCTCGCGCACATCGCATACGGTTTCATCCTGCTGTACTGTTTGAGTACCGACTGCACGTCGATGTCCGTCCGTTTGAGCTCCCTGATGAACGGATATGGCAGTTTCCTTCGGTCGTAGAACTTTCCTATCTGTCTGCTGCTGACCGTTCTGTAATCCACCAGCCCGCTGTCGAGCATGAACAGGCTGAACCTTGCCGCATCCGCCCCGTAAAGCTCGGGGTCCTTGTTGTGGAGGTACTCCATCCTCTCGTAGATGTGCCTTGCCCTGTCGAGCACCTCGCTCCCGCGCAGGAGCTCCCTAACCGTGCTGTCGCGCACGGGCTTGCGATTTTGAGTATCCAGTGTAAGCGCGCGTATCATTCTAAAACCCGAAGCTAGTGCCTGATAAGACTGTCGAGCGCCATCTCCCTCACCCTCTGGCTGAGCGTAGCGTCATCCCTGACCAGTGCGTTGACCTCTTGCGGTATGGGCACGCGGAGCAGCAGTTCCTTAAGCAGCTCTTTGCCCCTAGGCGTCTGCCTGCGCGTGAACATCAATCCCTGTTCGATGAGCCAGCCGTAGAGCCCGCTCTCGCGAACATACGCAGACTTTAGCGTCGCGTCCACCATCTCCGCAAGGTGCCTGCGCACAACGTCGAACTCCTTCATGAACCTCTCTTCCATCCTGCCCCTGTTATTTAGCTGGAAGTCGAGCAGCGCATCATTAGCCTGTTTCACCCCTCCGTAGAGTATAAATATCATCATCGTCCCCCTAATTGCCCTGAGCTTCGTCCTGTAGTTATCGGGATCCTTCATCATGTCCTTGAAGTCGTTTACCACGCATATTTCCGGCGGTATTGCGACGCTGGTGATTCCGTCCCTAGGCTGGTCGAGCATCGTTCCCAAAGCCCTGAGCGTGTTCTGCTGCATTCCAAAGTACCTGTCCATCCTCCCCACGTCCACGACCGCCTTCGGCATGCTGAGGAAGACTATGCCTGCGTGCAGCTCTGTGCCGATGAACCCTGCCCTCCTAAAGTGGTCCGGAACCTGACCTGCGGTTATGCTTTCCCTGGGGAAGATGCACTCGAATCCCGGCTTGCTCATGAAAGCATCGGTGTCAAGGTCGTGCGTGAAGCCCTCCCAGACGGCGCCCTGCTTCTTTATCGCACGCACGGGCGATGCGTGGAGGTTTGCAAGGTCGGCAGCGCCGTTCACAACACTTATCATGCACTGCCTGCCCTCGCGCATGGTCGATACTATACCGCTCCTTAGCATTTCGAGGGGCCCAATTATGTCCTCCCTGGACTGAAGGGTCCTCGAGCACCTTCTCTCGGTATTCAGCACCTCGCGGAACCTAAGCTCGGCTTCTGCAAACAGCCTGTCCGTGCGCCTCATCTTTTCCTGCATCGATATCCCACGAAGATGGTCCAGCTTGTTATTTAAGGTTTCTCTCTGGACACCGTAGGCTATAGCGTCGTGGGAAATATTTAGTCGTTATCAAAAGTTGCAATATAATGATGAATAATTGCCATTATGTAATACGCCAAGCATATAAATACGTCAGAGCCAGCACTTCCCCGAATGATTTAAATATCAGGACAAATGAAGCTGTTTTTAAGAGGTAAGGTTAGATGGAAGCTGCGACCGATAGGAGGCTGATGATAACGAGCGACATACATTGGAATAATGTGGTCCACGGAGGTGTGTGGGAGGGCAGGGCATTCGAGGAGCTTGTCGCCACCGTCAGGAAGAATTCGCCCGACGTTTTAATCATACTCGGGGATCTTGACCATGGTTGGACCGACGAGGCATGGAAGGAGCTGACTGGTCTTGTCGAGGTAAGGGCGGTATACGGCAACCATGACAATGTTGAGTTGATGCGGAGACAGCGCAACAGGGACGGAACTCCCGTGCTGCAGGAGGACGGAAGCGTTGTCGAAATCGATGGCGTGAAGTTTGGATTCATAAACGGGATAGCTTCAAAGGAGGGCAAGATCAAAGATGGTGCACCCAGGAAGAGGCCGGAGGAGATGCGCAGCGCGTTGCAGAAAATCATCGATGGAAAGGCTGATGTGCTTTGCATGCATGAGAGCATTTACTATGAAACTCAGGATAGACCAGAATCTATCATGTCGGTTGGTGATGAAATACTGAGGAAGATGATAGCGCAGTGGGACAGGGAAGGAAGGTCACCGCCCGTAATAATATCGGGTCACGTAAGCAGGACCTCCTACCTG
>DAHXLY010000012.1 GCA_027365735.1 Microcaldota archaeon | reverse complement strand
AGAGTATCAGGGTTGTGTCAAAGGCGCCTCCTGAGATTGCAGCCAGCGCCCCGAAAGCTATTATGTCGGTAAAGACCACGCTCGCGAGAATCACGTGCCCAAGCTCGAGCTTCAGCAGATCGTACTTGTAGAGCAGCACTGAGATTATTGATATTGAAGGCACGCCTATTGCAACTGCTGTTATCACTCCCTGCGTTACCGGCATGCCGAACAAGAGCACTGCCACAAGCGCCATGAGCGCTGAAGGTATTATGAAGCTCGTAGCCGTGAACGCAAAAGCCTGCCGTAAATGCTCCGTGAGAACCTCTGTGGTCACCTCTGCGCCTATCATGAATATTATGAAGAAGAGCGCGATATCGGAGAAGCTAGTGAGCGAGCTCGTCGGCGCCACTATGTTTAGTGCAACCGGCCCCAGCAATATGCCGGCAAGAAGCTGCCCCGCCACGGAAGGAAGTCCAAACCTGCGGAAGAGCTCGCCAAGTATCAGGGAGATGGAGAGCAGCACCAGCAAAGCTATTATGATTTCCATTGTCTCAGCAATTATTGTTCGATATGGAAGAAGAGCTTAAAATACTGATTGTATTGCTCGAAAAGCGAGAGTAAGAGCTGATCCTATTGAAACCTTTAAGTAAGCCTTCATCTCTTCAAGCTTCGACTGAGGTAGCGTTTTTGCAACCTCTTCCAAAGCGTCTAAAAGCTCTCTGAATTCGAACCTGATTTCTCTGTTTTTGCTTGGCTTGGAGCTTGGGCCCGGATTAGCTCCGAACGTGGTATCGCTCTCGAAAAACTTGAGCGCCCGAAGCAGGGATTGAACCTGCGACCTATTGGTTAACAGCCAATCGCTCTACCACTGAGCTATTCGGGCTTGAAGAAGTTGAATGGTTCTGCAAGGTTTATTACCCTTACGTACAGGTAAGAGTGCTCTCCGAAGACCTCGGTCGGCTCGACCTTGTCTGTCGTGTAATTATACCTGAAAAAGCTAAATTCCTTCCCATCGGGGCATTCCGCGTAGCAAAACATCTTGTCATCGTCGTCCTCCAGCAGAATGAAGCTTCCGATGTACGTCTTTCCTCCATACTTGAAGCAATAAACCCTGCCGATTGTGTTGTTCTCGAGCGACTTTGTTATCAGGCCCCTGATGACGGCGTCGCAGTTCTTTATCCTCACCATTACCGCCTTCACCTTGGCTTTCTCCCCTCCGTCAACATAAGGGTTCCTCGCCAGCTCTATGATCGGCATATTCTGTGCGCCGCGCTGGTTCGATACCGGAGAAGTGATGTTTTTGATCTCCGCGCTTTCGGGACCCATGGTTGTGCCTGGCTGGTAGACCAGCATGCTGCCGATGGCCTTCGATTCGGTGTAATACGCCAGCCTTATGTCGCCAATCTTCAGCCCCAGCGCAAATATCCTGTACCACTGCCCGTCTTTCACCGCATATGCTGCGTGCGTCCCCTCACCGAAAGTCGCAAGCGCCCTTGCAAAGTCGGCGAGCGCCTTGACCTTAACGAAGTGCACGCTCGTCTTCCCTTTTTTCTCCTCTTTCTTCTCCCCCTTCTCGGCCTTTTCCTTCGGCTTCTTATCCTCTCTCTTCAATCAATCACTACCGTTCAGCCAAAAAGCTTGCTTATCAGATGCATCAGCGCGTAAACCGGCTCCAGGATTATCGGGAAGCCTATCGCCCCCTGGCCGATGGCTCTGTAGTCATTCAGCAGGGAGGCGCTTATCACTATCGTCACGTTGCTCCTCTTTGTTATGAGCGGACTTGCCGAGGATGTAACGTTCAGCGCCGCATGGTATACGCCGGGAGTGTTTTGGTACACCGGATAATCGTACGTGGATATCGTGTGGTGCCTCGCGATCACGCTCTGGCTCGCGTTCCATCCGGGAAGCCCCTGGACCTTTATCAGGAACGGGCTGTCAGACACGCCGGTGTTGTTGATCGTCACCTTTATGGTCGACGGCTGCCCCGGCCCCGCGCTGATGTTTGTCGGGGTGACGTTGAGCTGGAACACGTTCGGAGGCACGTTTATCAGCGCCCTGAACCTGACCGCGCCGCGCCCCGAGTAATTGCCCGTGTTGATCGCGGTTAGGTTGAACGAATAAATCCCATAGACCGCAGCCGGAGGCGGCGTGACCTTGACGGAAAGGTTCGCATAGTTGAGCGATGAGTTCTCGGCGATCCATCCGGGCGGTAGGCCGCCGGCGATCATCCGGTTCCAGCCGTACTGGTAGACCTGCCCGCTGCCGGATGCGGTTGTGGATGATATCGTCACGAAAAACGTCTGCCCGGGCCCGACCTTGCCGAGAAGTATGCTGCCGTTGTTGTATATCGTCGCTGAATATGGCTGCGACACATTCACGTAGGCCGCGCCTGCGGTGGCGGTCAGCATTAGGAGCGCGAAAAGCGAAACCTGGACGTACCTGTTGTTCAAACCATCACTTTAGCCTGTTGGTTATAATTCAACCTAAACATTAAATAACCACGCTCTCGTCACGAGTACTTGGTGGAGAACTGCATCACCCTCACCACGCTGTGGTAGTCGGATGGGAGGTTGTTGTAGGTGTAGTTGAACCACACGTATCCGGTGTAGGTATTGCCAAGGTTGCCTGTTGCCATCCCGCCTCCGTTGTAACAGTAAACAGACACCAGCGCCGATGCGTCGCTGTACACCTTCAACCCATACTGAAGCGCGGTGCCGGGATAGTATTGTGGCGCGACCGAGTACTGTTGCATTTTGGTGTTCCCATACTGCGGGAGGTTCCCGGTCACGTTTATGCCTGTCGAACATCCCACTGCCGTGATATTTATCTGCCCGCCTATCGCCTGCGTGAACGAGAGTGTCATAAGCCCGTTCGCCGCGATCGCCACCGCACCACACGCGAAGCTCGGCGCAGGAGTGCAGACCGGCTGTGCGAGCTGGCCGCTGAAAACCCCTACCCTCAGGACGATATAGAGCGAAATCGCGACTATGAGTATGGCTATGCCGTAAGAGACCATGAAGTCGGTTGCCGCCTGAGCCGTGCGCTTTGTACCCATCGAACCAGTTAGAATGGCGTGCGAACCAATTTATTCATTTCTTTTCCTCCTCGATCGTCTTCCCGACCTGCAACCTGACCCCTTTCTCATCCCGGGTGATGGTCACATCCAGGTCGTCCTTGCCGAATATCTTCTGCAGCTCGTCGTAAGTATATGCGCCGATCCCGGTCGATGGGGCGGTCGGTGAGACGCCCTTATCGCGGAGAACCTGGTTCCTCCTTTCCTTGAGGGCCGACTTGTTCGATTCGGTGAAAACGAGCGACAGCTTTGGCGCCTCCTTGGATTCGAAAAGCGCCTCGATGTTCAGGTTTATCCTTTTGAACTTCATGTCCGCGTCCTGAAGCACGAATGCCAACACCGCATTGAACTCACTGGTCACCTCCTTCACCACGTTGTCGATGTTCTCCTTTGTCCCAGCAATCACGAACTCGTCGCTGTTCAGGAACCCCGCGAAGGTGTTTTGGGACTTTATCGCGTCTTGGAGCAGTTGGGAGATCAGCCTCAGGAAGGCTATCGCGTTCTTCTCTCCGAACTGCTTCGCATACGCCCCGAGATTTTCTATCCTCAGCGTGCCGATGATATAGTTCTCCTTCGGCTTTATCGAATGCTCGATCTGGTTTGATATCCTCTCCTCGTCCGGGAGGTCGATGAGGGCGTCGAACTTCTTGCCCTTCTTCCTCAGGAACAAAGTCACCAGGCTCCTGAGTTCATTCGGGTCAAAGGGCTTCTTTATGTAATAATCGGCCCCGTACTTTATGCCCTTGAAGCGGTTGCTTGTCGGATCCATCGCGCTGATAAGTATGACAACGGTATTGCTGATCTCCGGGTCTGCCTTTATCGTCTGGCAGATATCGAGCCCGTCCTTGTGCGGCAGCATCAGGTCAAGTATCACCAGTTCAGGCCTAGCCTCGCGGATCTTGCCGATCGCCTCCCCCCCGTCGTAAACCTGGGTGACGTCGAAACCCTTCCCTATCGAGAGCATCATCAGCTTGTTGATGTTCCTGTCGTCCTCGACGATAAGCACCTTCCTGACGCGGTCCTGCTCCTGCAGCAAATAGTATGTGAGTATGCCTCCGCTGCTCCTCGAGGCTATTGCCTTGTTCTTCTCAAGCTCCGCGAGCGCGTCCTTCAGGCCTGGCTCAGGAATGCCCCTGCTGAAGGCTATGTCGCTCAGCTCTCCGTAAGAAATCTGCTGCCTGTCGTTGATTATCATCATGAGGTCTTCCCTCAACGAGTCACTGCCGCCTGCCGCCATAATGGTCACCGATAGAGAATCGCATAAAGGTTTAATATGCCTTACTGAATTTTCCGGTACCTTCAGGTACTTTGTTCGGTTCTGCGCCGCAGCACCCAGTTAGTTTTAAAAGCCTTGTTAGGTATATAGTCTCGATTTGATGGCGCCGCCACATGCGAAGGTTAGGATGAACAGGCCGAGTCAACAGGCTCCGATGCCTTCCCAGCCGCAGCAGAAGCCTGCGACTCCCGCACGACCAATGGTTCCGCATACTCTCCAGCATAGCGGCGAGGTGGTGAAGAAGGGCCTGATGGCAGTGGTAGTGCTGATAGTCATCTACCTGATCGCCACGTGGCTGATAAACGCCTTCTCCGTTGTTTATATAAACGGCCCCACTCCAGTAACCCTGACGAAGGCCACGACGATATTCTACATGGCGGGTTCAGAGTATACCGCCAACCTGATCAGTGTTTCAGCCTCGTCCGCAACGGCGATGATATCGCTCGCAAGGATTCCCGCATTCATGAATCCTTCGTACAGGATTTCGCTCTACCTGGGCAACAACACCAACGTCAATGCTACCGGTCAGTATTCGAACATGGAAATAAGGTTAACAACGATAACCAACAACAGCGCGGGTGTTGTGATAATTCCGGTCTCCCAGACGTTCCAGCTCCCTCCATCTACGGGAAGGATATCCGTTGTCCAGACGTCACTGTATGACATAAGGACCGGAAGCGGTCAGGTAAATCCGCTGCCCGCCACTACGACGGTCGGGTCCACAACGACCTCCGCGTCGACCACAAGCTCCTCCACCACTTCGGGATCGACAACTACGATCAGCACCAACCTGCAGATCGCCACGGACCTTGTGCACAACAGCATTTACTATCCTGTAATGCTTAATCTAACCCCGCTGTATGACAACTCCACGAACTGCACCGCATCCGCCTACAGCGCGGCGTACCAGTCCAAGTGGGGTCACTCTCCTACGGGCGTGAACAGCTACCAGAACCAGAGCGGAATCGTGCCGTACCAGATGACCTTCTCGCTCACCAACACATCGTCATCGGTTTATGTGGGCACATACACCACCGCGTCCAGAAACGCGAGCTTCCCGGAGCAGGGCCCTGGACTGATAATAACGACTAATATAACTCAGAACCTGATCACCAGCACCAAGCTCCAGAACTGGTTCTTCTCCCTTCCTGTATCCTCTATGAAGAGCACCGTCAACACCGCGAAGCTGATCGGCGGCGCGTGCGGAATAATCGTGGCGTATTGCGCCTCTCCATGCTGACCGTCGAATCAAAAATAGCTATTTCTGCTCTGCTGCCGCGGGCGGCTGTTGCTGCTGAGCCACGGGGTCTGCATTCCTCTTCCTCTTCTGCTTTTTCGCTATCGACAGCGTGAAGTAGAACCTGCTGCCCTTTCCGGGCTCCGAATCTACCTTTATCCTCCCTCCGTGCAGGCGGACCAGGTCTTTTGTTATCGACAGTCCGAGCCCGGTTCCGGCGCCGGGCTGCTGGACCAGCCCCTCCTTCTTTGTCACCTGATAGAACTTCCTCCTGAAAAGCTTGGACTGGTCCTCCTTGCTTATCCCTATCCCGGTGTCGGTTATGCTGCACTCTATGTAGTCCCTTGACTTTTTGATTATCCTGACCATTATCCCTCCTTTGTTGGTGAACTTGGTGGCATTGTTTATCAGGTTGGCGAATATCTGAATCAGCCTGTTCGGGTCTGCGCTGATTTTGTCCGGTACGTCGCCGAACACCTCCCAGTCGAAGGAAAGCCCCTTGCTCCGCGCGGTCTCCTGCAGCGCGAGGATGCTCGGGTTGTGGTTTAGGTTCTTTATGTCGACGTCTTTGTATTCGAGCTTCATCTTTTCCGACTCGAGCTTCGCGGCATCAAGCACCTGCTGTATGACCGTCATCAGCCTATCCGCCTCGTTCAGCGCTATCTGGACGTTCTCCTTCTGCTCGTCGTTCAGAGCACCCCACTCTCCTTCGTAAAGCAGCTTTGAGTATCCCTTGATGTTTGTGAGCGGCGTCTTTAGTTCGTGGGAGATATTGTGGATGAACTGCGACTTCAACTCGCTCTCGCCCTTCAATCTGCTGAGCTGGGCGTTCTGCGATGCGATGGTCTTTTCCATGTCGTTCATCGTCCTCTTGGTGAGTAGTTCCCTACCAACAGCAAGGTATTCAATCTCCCTGTCGCCGGGGTCGGAGTTGAACATGCTAATCATATACATGACCGGGACCAACCTCGAGTTATTGCCGAGCATGTCCACGCTCGGGGTCTGTTTCATGATCCCCCCGCCGCGCACAAAGCTTATGTCGGCGTCAAGCCTCTGCTGGTCGGTGAACAGCGCCTTGAACTCCCGTCCTACCAGGTCTTCCCGTCTGTATCCGAGGAGGTCGCTCGCCGCCATGTTGCAATACCTTACGTAACCCAACGCGTCCACCCCGAGCACTATGTCGCTCGTGTTGTCGATTAGCTCCTGCATATCCTTGCGCATGTTCTGCATCGCGCGCTCCATGTCGTTGTTGACGAGCAGGAACATGTATCCCGATATGTATTTTTTGCACTTGTAGTCGAAGTTCCTCTGCGCCTTGTCCAGTTCTACCATGAACCTTCCAGTTGCGAAGTCCTTTCCCTCAGAGAACTGCTGTTCGACCGACTTCCTGAACTGCTCCCTCTCAGCTTGTGTGATCATATCGACGAGGCTGCTGCTTGAAAGAAGGGTCTTGGAGTATCCAAGGACCTTTTCCGCGTTGGGCGAGACGTTCTTCACTATGAAGTCCGCATCGGTGAACACCACCATCACATCCTTGCTCTTCGCGAGCAGGTCGTTGAGCGCAGAGTATGAAAATTCATCAGTTATGTCCACGGCCGCTATGTGGGCGAGCTTGTCGTTGATCCTGCTGGCGGTCAACATGTAAACCTTGTTCCTGTTCTTGCCGTTCTGCATCACCACGTTGGTGGACTGGCCCCTCGGAAGGGAGGTGAGCGACTTGAAATCCACTCCAAGTATCTCGTTTATCCTCCTCCTTTCCTGCGCGGTGAGGTCGAACTCCTTCACCGCCGACTTGTTTAGCTTCACGATCGACCCGTCGTCGACGATAATCAGCTGAGGGTATGCGTTGTCGAACGAGGCGTCGAAATATGTAGCGAGCCTGAGGTTCCTCCCGAGCTCGGACTTGTACATCAGCGCGAAGCTAACGAGCAGCGCCCCAAAAGAAACATCATCTACGGTCCTCTGGTCGAACTTGTTCTCGGCACGCGAGAGCATTTCCAGAAGCGACACGACCTTCCCGTCAGCGATGAGCGGCACAGCGGCGTAGCTTTTGAACCCCCTGTTGCGGTAGTTTATCAGTTCGGGGAACGAGGAGTAGTCGCTGAGCTGGTTGTCCACGAGCGTCTTCTTGGTGTTCTTGATGTAGCCCTCTATCGCACTTACATCCGCGTCATTTTTCTTCTTCAGGTCGGTCAGATTTACAAGGTCGATCCCAAAATTAGCAGCAACGCTCTTGATGAAATGTCCGGTCACCTCTTCCTCTCCGACCGCGCTGGTTGCTATCGGTATTATGTCGAGCAAGAACCTACTCGCCACCACTTCTTGCGCCACGCAACCACGTGACCAACACAAGATTAGACAATTTCATAATCGTAGTTAGTCAATTATGAAATAGCACTAAAAGTATTTAAAGCCCGGCTCGCAGGTATGAGTGGGTGGAATGGCATGAGGATGAAAAAAGGTGCGGAGTTCCTTAAGCGCGCAGCTAGAGATTTCGAGCTGGCGCGGAAGTACAAGGATGCACGCGAGTACATCACAGCGTCAATCCTCTACCGAAAGGCAACAGAGAAGGTCTTGAAGGCCCTCTTCATGAAGCACAGGAAGCAGGAAGCGCCGAAGGGCGCGTCCATAGAGTTCTTGGCGACCCACGCGCGGCTACCGGACGAGATGCAGTACGAGCTCGTAGACATGCCGACCGAGAGCGCGGAGATGGACATGGAAGAAAGCCTTCAGGAGTATGACGACGCCGAACAGACCGACAGGGTCGGGGCGACGGAGTATGAGAGCACCTTATCGAAGCACGAGGTAGTGAG
This sequence comes from Microcaldota archaeon, assembly GCA_027365735.1. Classification (GTDB taxonomy): domain Archaea; phylum Micrarchaeota; class Micrarchaeia; order Micrarchaeales; family Micrarchaeaceae; genus JAJZYD01. Next base: position 29,752 of record DAHXLY010000012.1, on the reverse strand, counting down.
GAGATTGCTTGACTACGCGAAGGCAAACATATAAAATAAGGGACACGAAATAGAAACGCAGGAGCGCCCGTAAGGGTAGCTAGTTCTATGCATGGTGCGCGAATGAAGACCAGAGCGGAGAAAGTTTTCGATGGAGTCTACGCCATAGGTGGGCGACTGATGACCGTCAACCTCGACAAGGGAAGGAGGGTATATGCAGAAGACCTCGTCAAGGAGGGGTCGATGGAGCTGAGGTCGTGGACCCCATACAGAAGCAAGCTGAGCGCTGCGATCAAGAACGGCCTCAAGAACATGGCGATAAAGGAAGGATGTGCCGTGCTGTACCTCGGTGCGGCGAACGGCACCACCCCGAGCCATGTGAGCGACATAGTCGGGAAAGAAGGCCGTGTGTATTGCGTGGAGCTGTCAGAGCGAAGCATGCGCGACCTGATCGAATTGTGCAAGAGGCGGGAGAACATGCTCCCCATACTCGCGGACGCGCACGACACCGGCAAGTACAAGGACATAGTCGAGAAGTGCGATGTGATCTACCAGGATGTATCGGCCAGGGAGCAGGCCGAGATTCTCAAGAAGAACTCGCAGTTCCTCAAGAAGGGGGGATACGCATATTTCGTGATCAAGTCGCAGAGCGTCGACATATCCAGGGACCCCAGGGAGGTATTCAAGGACGAGCTGAAGAAGCTCGAAGACACATTCGAGGTCATGGAGACGATGAGCCTCGAGCCGTACGACAGCGCACACCTTTTTGCCGTCCTTCGTAAGAAATAATGCCTAAAGTTTCTGGGCTATCAGGCAAACCCAGCGATAGTTTGGGTTTGGGGCGATTATTCTGGCTCGTATGGTCTTGAATCCGTTGCCTTCCAAAAGCGAGCGCAATGTGTCTTGCGTGTAGTACGAGAAAAATCTTTCAGACCCATCCTTTTCGGGCCCGAACTTCTCTCCCTCGCCTTCCTTTACGACGACACATATTATTCCATCCCTTTTCAGCGCCCTTTTCATTTCCAGGACAACGTCCCTTGCCTCGGACTTTTTCACATGGAGAAGGCTGGCACAGCACCAAACTCCATCAAAGCTGGCGATCGGAAGGGTGATGCAAAGCATGTCCATCTCAAATAAATCTGCCTTCGGAACATATTTCCTTGCTTCCTCCAGCATTCCTTTGGAGAAATCTATCCCCACCACTCTGTATCCGTCGTTCACGAAATGGAAGGAGTCTCTTCCAGTGCCGCAGCCGACATCCAGTATCCTCTTGTTTGGACCGATGAGTTGCTCGAACTCGTTGCGGAGCTCCTTCCAGTAGATGTCCGGATTGTGTTTTCTTGCCCACTGTTCTGACCTCTGATCGTACCATGCCCTTGTGTCAGACGCATAGGTAGATGAGGGTTTTGGTACTGTGACCATGAGTTGCCTTACCCTAAACTCATATTTATAAATTTGCACTAAGATAACAACCCGATAGGATGGCCTTTCCAGTCATATACCCGAAGCACCTCCAGGAGCAGATGAAGATCGCCGGTTCAGCAAAGGCGATCATGTGCGGGTACTGCGGCAACGAGAACTACTCTGATTCTGACTTGTGGGTCTGCTCCCACTGCGAAAATCCCAACCAAGCCAGCCTCATCACCATCAGCCTCAACGATCCAGTGCTTATGGGAGCAATAGCCAGCACCAACAAGCTACTGCAACAAAATTACGTAAGGGGGGCGCTTGCCGAATATGAAAAGGTGACGAAGAATTACGCAGACCCCGGATTCATCTATTATTATGCGCTCCTTCACATCCAGGCCTCGAACTACGAGGTGTCGCAGATAAGGTACGACCGCAAGGGATTCATGGAGGAAAACGCCACGCACAGGTCTGCCGCAAGCGATTTCGCATCGAAGGCAAGGCGGCTGCTTTTCAAGACAGCAGTGGTCTGCCAGAAAAATATGGCCGAAGACCAGAAGAATCCGTTGCTGCCGTTCGTGCTGTTCATGGCGAGCGTCAAGCTCGGGAACCTTAGAACCGCGAAGAGGGCGGTGGAGCAACTCTCACAGCTGGAGAGCCCTTTGCTGCTGAAGTACGCCGACATGCTCTACAACATGGAGCTGGGCAAGTACGATATCGCCGCTTCAAGGGCGCTAGAGATGACGAAGAAGGGATTCATGTCAATAAACGCGTTCTATTACATCTCCCTCGCGCTGCTGAAGGTCGGGAGGATCGACATGGCACAAACGTTGCTCGGCGCGTACGGCAAGTACGTCCAGAATAACAGCGTCAATGCATTGGCCGGCGCGATCGCCGCAGAAGAAAAAGTCTGACTACTTGCATGGCCCTTCAGGGTACGCGCGCTCAAACTCTACCTATGTTATCTTTTACGATGATAAATAGCTATCCCTTTATTCCTGTTCATGCCCTGTATATAAGGAATGCAACAGCACACGCCGCAGGCCAGCGCACGCCATACTGTCTTCCCAGTGCGTCCTCCAATGTCGTCTCAGCCCAGCTGTTTAGGGCAGAAACCCGTTTCATGAAGTGCATCTCATAAAATTTGATCTTATTTTTCTTTACTACATCATCTATCTCCGGATTGTATCCGAGTGGGACTGTTATCAGCATAATCCCCCCTGGTTTCAGCGCCTTGGCCATCTTTATCATCGCCGAGGTCGTTTTGCCGCGCTCCTTTTTCGGTTCGTCGTATCCAACGTGCTCCATTGTTGATATCGAAAGAACGACATCGTACTTTTTAACATCCTTGAGGCCTATAATATCTGTGTTGGTTACATTTTTTCCCTTCTCGTACTTGTCTATGACTTTGTGGTTTTTCACATCTATCTGCGTGTAGCCCTGCATCACGTTCCCAACTTCAAGTACCTTTTTCTTCTGGTTCGCGCGCAGGAATTCAAGCGCGTAGGGTATTTCAACCGCCCTTTCTCCGAGATTTGGGTAAAAACTTTGCGGCATGACTAGGTAGCGCAGTTCCTTCTGTCCCAACGTATAGTTCCTGTGAAGAACCGCGTGATTTATCATGACAGGGTAGTAGAGCACGTGCTCACAGAACCATATCCATACGCTTCTTCTGATTCCCACTATATCGCCGAGGACGCTTATTATTTAAAAGTGAGGTTTTAAATGATTTATTATGAAGGATTCGGACATGGTTAGGGTCGCCTTTCTGGTTTCTGGATTTAAACTTGTGAAAGAACAAGGCGAGGGTGTCGCGCGGTATGCGCAGGGACTTTGGAGCTACTTCAGCACGGTGCCCGCATCCTCGGGGATCACAATTGACAAGGTAGAGCTTGGCTCCCGCGTTCCAGGGGCGCAGAGCGTGCTGCAGGGGATGTTCCAACTGGCCACTACTGACTTTTCAAAATACGATATAATTCACACTGTCGAGCCAATAGAGTTTCTACCGATAAGGCGGGGCGCAGCAAAGGTCGTAACTACGGTCCATGATATACCACAGGCGCCTTCAAACCTTTCGATGCTGTACGTAATGAGGAAGCTGAGGCGATATCAAATGTTCTCCTCTGATTATCTGCTACCCTCTTCTGAAAGCAGGAAAAGGGAGCTTATAGAGTTGGGGATGGATGCCGACAAAGTGATAGTGGTGAACCACGGCATAGAAAATAAGTTCTCCTCAAAGGTTCCCAGACGGGTAAAAAATAAACAGTTTGTAGTCGGAACGCTCGGTGCATTGAATGAGGTTTCGTGTGTTGATCGCTTCATTCGCGCAGCTAAGCTAGTTAAGCAGAAGAGCGTTTCATTCCAGATATGCGGGCGTCCTGGCGTTGAAGCTGATTCTATGAAAAGGCTTGCAGAGGGAGACAGTCGTATAACATTCAAAGGATACATACCCGATGCTAAATTGGTTGAGACATTTGATGGTTTTGACATCTATGTTTCCCCGCGCCCCGATGAAGGCTTCGGTCTTTCAGTTTTGGAAGCGCAAACTCGTGGCGTGCCCGTTATAATATTCAGTAACACTAAGATGCCATATGAAACCAGAAAGTATTGTATCGAAGTGAAAGACGAAAGAGAAATGGCATGTGTTATCGAGTCTCTTGCAAAAAAAGGATTCAATGAAAAGAGACGAGCGAATATGTCGTCATACGCGCGCCAGTTCACCTTAGATAATACTGCGAAGAAATGCATAGAGATCTATAAGCAGATAGCTCAGGCCTAGAGCCCCGCCAGGCATTTAGTAACACTATTAATTCACAGTCATCACGTCTGAAAGAATTTATCTTCGAAAGTTTTTTGGGAAAAATCCTGTCGCTGAAAAATGGTAGGTAAAATCCCCATCATTTCGATATAAAGATGAACTGCATCTTCCTCTTGTCATCGAGTATGCAATACCCGAATCTTTCGAACTGCACGACCTCGTGCTCCTTCAGCTGTTCGGCGTATTTTTCTACATAACCCTCTACAGTCTCAAGGCTGTTCGGGTTGAAGTTGTCCCTGTCATCCATGAGCTGGCCGGGAATGAGCACCGAACACTTCACGTAGTTGCCTTCCGCGACCCACTGCACTATCTTCGAGGCCTTTTCTCCATCACCCTTCTCGGCCGTTATGGTCTTGCCCTTGCTCAGAACTTTTATGTCGAGCGTGTCCTTTAGCCTCAACACAGTGCCCTTCTTCAGACCCTTCGCATCCTCGCCGCTTATGTAGAATGCACCGCCGATTACATACTCCCTGTGCCCGTGATCGCCTGAGGGATGCAGTTTCAGCCTCACCTCCTTCGCCTCATCCACATCTACCTTAACTGCCACGGGATTGCTTACGAAAAAGAGGTGCTTTGCAGTAGGGTCGATGATCTTCTTGTTCTCGGCCAGAAGGGATTCGAGCGGAAGCTCGCTGTCCGTCTTTGTCATTCCTGCGCGGAGCGCAAACTCCCTGATTGCAGCTGGCATTATCCCGCGCCTCTTCAGCCCCTTGAACGTCATCAGCCGCGGGTCGTCCCATCCGCTTATCGCCCCGCTCGCGACGAGCTCCCTTATCTCGCGCTTGTGGGTCGTGTTTCCTATGATGTTGAGCCTCGCGAACTGGTGGATCCTCGGTGTCCTCAGCCCGAGGAGGTGGAGTATCTTCTTGTTGAGCTCGTCACGCAGTTCGTACTCCTTGCTCCTAAGCACATCGGTAACTCCCTGCATCGAATCGTTTATCGGAGCGGCCAGGTCGTAAGTGGGCCAGACCTTGTACTTCGTGCCCTGCCTGTAGTGCCGATCCGTTTTGATCCTTGCGATTGTCGGGTCGCGCATCACCGTATTCTGGGACTTCATATCCCCCTTGAACCTGAGTATCGCTCCGCCCTCCTGATAATCCCCCGCAAGCATCTTGTTGAATTCCTCGAGGTTTTCCTTCGGCGCCCTCTTTCTGTGGTCGCACTCCTCCATCGAATTGCGGTTCCTTTTCATAGTTTCTTGGTCACACATGCAGACGTATGCATTCCCTTTTTCGATCAGCCTCTTGGCGCACTCATATATCTTTTCCATGTTATCGCTCGCGTAGTACTCCTTGTCGAACTTTATGCCGAGCCATTGTAGGTCGGCTTTGTCTGCATCGACGTACTCCTGCTTTTCCTTTTCGGGGTTTGTGTCGTCGAAATAGAGGAAGAACTTTCCCTTGTATATCTTCCTGAACTCATCCTCAAGGAATATCGGCTTTGCGTGGCCGATGTGCTGATAACCGCTCGGTTCGGGAGGCCATCTGGTTGCGAAGTCTCCCTCAAACGCGCCATCAAGGACCATATTGGGCTTCTCGGTCCTCTTGACCGTTTCCGCGGCTTTCTTTTCGAACTCGTCCCTGTGCTTTTCGTACTCTGCCTCAAGGTCGGCCCTTCCCATCCTGTTTACTTCGCCGACCACCTCCTTTACCTGCGATTTTATCTCGTCTATCGGTATCCCCTTCGCGGAGGGAATGACCTTTCCTATGACGCTTCCTATGTCCGCCTTCCCGAAATCGACCGCGTTCTTGACGGCGAATTTCATTATCAGCTGCCTTAGCTTATCATCGGTTGGCATTGTTCATCACGCCGATTTGACCGTTAACTGGTTGTTGTAGACCGTGCCGTTGTCGGTCACCAGCGCGTGTACCACCACCGGAACATTCGCCCCGACCGCCCTCACCGGCGTGAGCTGCACCGTGAAGTTTCTTTGTACAAGATAGACGATTACCGTCTGGTTGTTCTTGTAGAACACCAGCGATATGCTTGGCGGGAGCAGCAGGTAGGCGGACGCGTTTACCGTTGTGTAGTTTGGATTGGCTTTCCTGTACAGTATCTGCTGCAGCGAGAAGGCGTTCATGTTGCCCATCAGCACCTGGTAGCTTCTGTTCGAGCCGACGAAGTTGCTCACCGAGCCGTTGGCCTCGAGCATGCTGAGGACGTTGGATACTATCGCGCTCTGGTTGAGGTTCTTTGCCACGACCGAAAGCGACGGCGAGTAGCCTGCCACCATCCCGTTGGCTGTCCCTCCTACGAAATAGGTGGCCACATTCTTCAGGGTGGTCGTCGAATTGGTTGACGTTATATTGTTGTTGCCAAACGAGGCGTAGGACAGCAGTATGGCGGAGGCTAGTATGAGCCCCGCAATGAGTCCCTTCCAATTTATCTGCCCGCCCGCCATTTGCATCACTCAGGATAAGCGATAGAATTTCTTTTGAAAGATTTTTATAGCTATGTAAACTAATAACTCTGACGTTACTGATCCTCAAAGGACTGTAATATATCAATATAAACGACAAAGGTAATCTTATGGCTTTCAAAGAGGGAGACTTCCTGCAGGTGGACTACACGGTATGGGATGCGAACGGCAGCGCTATAATAGCCACGACGCAGGAGAAGGTCGCTAAGGAGAACAAGATATTCAACGACAAGATGAAGTACGGGCCCGCTCTCGTGATTGTGGGGGCAGGAACGACCATAAAGGGCCTCGACCGCGAGCTCAGGGGCATGAGCGCAAACGAGTCCAAGAAGTTCACCCTCAAACCACAAGAGGCGTTCGGCGAAAGGAACGAGGAGATGGTCAGGGTTATGCCACTATCGGACTTCAGGGAAAGGGAGATAGACCCATATCCTGGGATGCAGATAAACCTTGACGACATGACCGCGGTGGTCAAGAGCGTAAGTTCAGGCAGAGTCGTGGTTGATGCAAACCATCCATACGCAGGGAAGGATGTCACCTACGAAGTTAAGGTGGTCAAACAACTGACCGCCGACAAGGACAAGGTTGAGGCAATATCCGACAGCTACAACGTCAAGCCAACAACCGCAAGCGTCAACAGCGACAAGGTCGAGATGTTCTTCAACAACGCGGTCGCAAAGAACGCCGACTATTTCGTTGGCAGGGCCACGACAATCGCCTCGATCTTCATGAACCTGAAGAACATCAAGGCCGTCGAAGTCAAGGAGGAGTACCTCAGGCCTGCCGAGAAGAAGGAGAAGGAATGAAGTGCCTTTCGCTGAAGCAGCCGTTCGCGTTTTTGCTGGCGAGCGGGAGGAAGACAATTGAGTTGAGGAAGTGGAATACTCATTTTAGAGGGAAGTTCCTGATTCATGCCTCTCTAAAGCCTGATCTTGGTGCGTGCAAAGAGTTGGGAATCGACCCTAAGGAGCTCGTGTATGGCGCTGTAATAGGATCGGCAACCATCTACGGAATCAAGGACTACGAAAGCGTTGAGGAATTCATGCAGGACAGCAAAAAGCATCTTGCGACAAAGAAGTTCTATCCGCAGCACGGATTTTTAATAAAGGATGCGGTAAAATTCGACAAACCGATTCCCATGAAGGGGCAGCTCAACTTCTTCGATGTTAAAGTCAAAATCTAACTGCTCTTACGTACGATATGGCACGATGCTGATACAAACATTCATATATTAGTAAGAATATCTTACTACTATGAAAAATACAAGCAGCGCCGTTGAAATAACTAGAGCCAGTTCAAAGGGTCAGATAGTCATCCCCGAGAGGATAAGGAAGAGCATTGGTATGAAATCTGGTAGCCTGTTCATTATCATACGTAGGAAAGGGATGATAGTATTGAAGCAGCTCAGCCAAAGCATTACAAAGGAAGATATGAAAACACTAAAGTTAGTGGAGGAGGCCTGGAAGGATTTGGAAACTGGTAGATACAAGATTTATCAAAAGGATGAGTTCTTCAAAGAGTTTTCTAAATGGTAGACATAAAATACGTCATACCCACCGAGAGGTTCGAAAATGATGTCAGAAGTGTTAAGGATAAGGGACTCAAGGATAAACTACAAAAGCAAATAGAAAAGATAACGAAAAATCCTGGTTTTGGGAAACCGTTAAGACACGGTTTGAGAGGGGAGCTCACAATATACGTCAAGCCATACCGACTTATTTTTAAGGTGGAAGGGGAAAGGCTGCTCCTACTTAGATTTGAACACAGACAAACTGCCTATGAGTAAGGGTCACATCGCCCGCTGATATTTATTTGCCTGGGTAGAAAACGTCTAGTTAGCCTGGGGTGGAGGAGAAGCGGCGTTTATCGTTATTGACATGTAAGCGAGTAGTCCCATTCCCAAAAGAACAGATACAAAACCAATTGTCATCAATGGCGATGTCGGTTGTTTTGTGCCGACAGCATAGATAAGCATACCCAGCCCGCCAAACGCGAGCACCGGAAGCACCATTACCTTTTTGCCATAGGCCTCGTACATATCGGGTCAAAAATATGGATTTGGCATGGCATCATGCCTTGATATTAAGCGCGAACGTGCTGTTGACCTTCGCGTTCAGCTTCTTGGCAAGCTCCGACTTCTCCGCGTTGATTATAATCGCGTAGCTACTCCACTTATTGGTCAGGTCGGTGCCGTTGCACAGCGGGCAGTGGTCCCCGTGCGTTATTATCATCCTGCAGTTCTTGCATGCCCTTCCTTCCATGGTATCACTTGTTCTCTATTTTTGCCCTATTTATTTCTTGCCCTTCCTGCTGCTTCCGCCCCTGGTCTCCTTTTCCCTCCTGGCCTTTCCGGCGGTAATCCATTCCAGCTTTCCAAGCCCTTCCGGCTTCATTGTAAGCGCTATCTTCGAGTCTTTCACCGTTTTCTTCATGCTGACCGTCGAGATCTTCGCCAGGACTGCGTCTCCCTTCTTCAGGTTCTTGCCCGTCTTCTTGGATATGAAGGCCGGGACCTTCTTGTCGAACGAAAGGAAGTCGTTCGCTATCTGTGAAACGTGAACGAGCCCTTCCATCGGCCCGATCCTGACGAACGCACCGAATTCCACCAGTTCTGACACTTCTCCCGCCACAACCTCTTCGACCGTTGGCATGAATGCAAGGAGTTTGAATGTCGCGTTGTGGTGTGTAGATGGATCTCCAGGATATATCTGTCCGTCGCTTACACTACTCACATCATAAATCGCAACCACCACACCCATGTCCCTGTCAATCGTGCCTTCATACCTCCTCCTGAGTACGTCTGCGGCCACCTTCTCGAGGTCGTCCCCGAAGTGCTCTGGCGGCAGCTTGAATGTGTCGGTTACCGTGTATACTTTGTACAATATCTCACCATTTGTTAAGCGTAAAACAATCAGACCTTACTTTATGACCCCGGCTTTCGTGAACTTGTAGGCCAAGACGCCTTTTGCCTTGAGCCGCTTGAACAACGCTGTGTCGTTGGTAATTACTACTGTGCCCGGGTGCTCTAGGGATTTACCGAACACCCAGCTGTCGACGTGCTGTGTACTATTATCTACTAACACCTTTTTATACTTTATTGCCGCGAGGGCAAGCCTTGCCGCCAGGCCCTTTTTACCCCTGTTTTCGGCAAGCGTGGAAAGTTCGGCCAGAACGCCCGCGGAAATGAGTTGCTTGTGCGTATGGAACCTCCCTGTCGCCGCCTCGAAGACGTCCTTCTTGAACTCGAACCCGAAGACAATCGAGCTGGTGTCTACTATCACATACTCCATAAGTGAGATTAAGAGTGAAGGAATTAAAGCCTATGTTGAGAAGAACAAGCATGGAGAGGTCTAAGGTAATCATAATCGGCGCAGCGGGCCGCGACTTTCATATGTTCAACACCAGCTTCAGGAACAACCCGAATTTTGAGGTTGTCGCATTCACTGCGGCGCAGATTCCATACATATCCAACAGAATCTACCCTAAGGAACTTTCAGGAAAGTTCTATCCTAAGGGAATCAAGATCTACGACGAATCTGAACTCCCTGGTCTGATAAAGAAAACGAAAACCCAGACCTGCATACTTGCATACAGCGACCTCAGTTTCAACGAGGTTATGGAAAAGGCAAGCATAGTGAATGCCAACGGGGCTAATTTCGGCCTTGCGGCCCCCGAGACGCAATACCTGAAATCCATCAAGCCCGTAATCGCGGTGTGCGCGGTCAGGACGGGGAGCGGGAAGAGCCAGACCTCAAGATATATCGCTCTGATGCTCAGGTCTCTCGGCCTGAGGGTTGCGATAATAAGGCATCCAATGCCATACGGAGTACTAAAGGACCAGATCGTCCAGAGGTACGCCTCCATGAAGGACCTCGACAGGTACAAAGCAACAATAGAAGAACGTGAGGACTACGAACACCACATCAGGAATGGGTTTGTCCTATTCGCTGGCGTTGATTATGAGAGGATACTAAGGGAGGCGGAGAAAGAAGCGGATGTGATCATCTGGGACGGCGGCAACAACGACGCCCCTTTCATAAAACCGGACTTATTGATCACCGTCGCCGATCCCCTCAGGGCGGGGAACGAGCTCAACTATTATCCGGGCAACATAGTCGCGCGCATGGCAGATGTACTGCTTATCAACAAGATCAACTCCGCCACGACGAACCAGGTGAAGGAGGTGGAACAAAACCTCGCTCGCGTCAATCCCAAGGCAAAAATATTCAAAGCCGCCTCCTCCGTGAAGGCTGACAGCCCGAAGTTAATAACCGGAAAGCGCGTTTTGATCGTTGAGGACGGGCCTTCCATAACACACGGCCAGATGCTGTTCGGTGCGGGAACAATAGCGGCAAGGCAGTACAACGCGGCAGAGATAGTGAATGCGAAGATGTACGCGACCGGCACGCTGAAGGACACGTTTGCCAAGTACCCGTACCTGAACAACGAGCTCCCCGCAATGGGTTACAGCGTGAAGCAGATAAAGGACCTCGAGGCTACGATAAACAAGGCGGACTGCGATTCGGTCATATCTGCCACGCCAACGGACATTCGCAATATCATAAATTCCAACAAGCCGATTGTGCAGGTTCATTACGACCTGAAGCCGGATGGGAACGGGTTTGAGAGCCTGATAAGCGATTTCGCGAAGAAGATAAGGAAAAAGAAATGATTTCATGGAACGGAATAAGATAATTCAGATCCTACTGGCAATCGGGATCCTGGTTTCGATATATCTGACGATATCACGCTACGATCTGGCGGTCCTTGCATGCCCGAGCACCGGAATAGTTAACTGCGAGTCAGTGATAACGAGCCAGTACTCCGAATTCTTTGGCATCCCAACATCAATTTTGGCAATAATCCTATTTGCGCTTGGGTTTTACATGCTATTCAAGGACGAAACCATGAAGTTCCTATGGCAGATCGCCGGCGCCGGAGCGGTATTGTATTCTTTCGGGGCACAGTTTCTGCTCGGCGAGGTGTGTATATACTGCCTGACGTTGGATTTAATTATCATAGCGCTGATAGTAATAGCGAACGGAAAGAGGTGAGATCTTGAAAGGGGGTATTCGCATCCAGGATGCGGTTGTGGGCGACATAGAACCGACAGAGACGGAGCTATCACTCATCGAAGATCCTGCGATGCAGAGGCTCAGGTGGATAAGGCAGGTCGGATTCGCTAACCTAATTTATCCAAGCGCAAACCACACGCGTTTTGAGCACTCTCTTGGTACAATGAAGCGCACCCGCGAACTTTCATCCCGATTGAACGGCGGAGAACCGGATGAGGCGCTTGAGGCGGCGGGGCTGATGCACGACATAGGTCACACCGCGTTCTCCCATGCCTCGGATAACCTTCTTGGCAGATATCTAAAGACAACACACGAAGATCTCGGTGAGGAAATAATAAGAAAGTCCTCCATCGCCGACGTGATAGGCAATTCGACCTTCACCATGAAGAAGGTGCTCGATTATTTCAACGGAAAGAGCAAGGGAGAGGTGGTTACCGGCTCGATCGGTTCGGACAGGTTGGATTACCTGATACGCGACGCCCACTACACCGGTGTGGCGTATGGTCTGATCGACTATTCCAACATCAGGAACAAGTTCACGCTCTACAAGGGCTCTCCAGCGATATTCGAATCGGCAGTTCGGAGCGTGGAATACATGCTCATCGCAAGATACTCAATGTTTTCATCCGTCTACTTGCACCACGCCGCCCAGATCGCGGACGGCATGTACGAAAAGGCGGTCGCCAACGCGATCGATTCTGGGAAGATGGACGCAAAGGAGCTCAGGAACATAGTGGATTGGAGCATGACCGCGAAACTTCTTGCCACAAAAGATTCGAAGGACCTGATGCAGAGGCTGCTGGAAAGGCGGCTGTTTAAGAGGGCGTACAACAACGCCGTCCCTGTGGGGCTGAAGCTCTCGGAAGTGGCATCTGCGATAGAAAAGAGCGGCATGGATCGAAACAGTTATGTTGCAGTGTTCGTCGAATACAAGGGCAGCAAGGATAACCTGCCGGTCGTGAACAGGGACGGGCAGCTCGTCGGCCAGATAACCGAGGTCTCGCCGCTGATGAAGACACTCCAGCTAATTCTCTCCAGCGCACCGAAGCTTTTGGTTGCGTGCGACAGGAAGAACACAGAAAAAATCAACTCCGCCCTGAAAAAATTGCTGTGAACAGCAAAGCATTATAAATCCAAAAGAAAAATATTCTGCTACATACGGTGAACTGCATGGATGACGAAGAGGGAATGAACGACCAGATAACGGAAGGCGGCATTGGCGGCGGAGGACAGGGCGGTGAACGAAGGGAAGGCTTCCGTGGAGGCAGAGCGGGCGGACGAGGGGGCGGACGCGGCGGAAGGAAAGGAGGAATAGATATAAAGCCAAACTATTTCCTGCCGAAGCCGGTCAAGGTTGGCGACGAGGTGGACGTTAAGATCGAAGCCCTAGCCTCGAAAGGGGACGGAATCGCAAGGAAGGACGGGTTTGTTATCTTCGTAAAAGGCACAAAGGAGGGTGACACGGTCAAGGTTAGAGTCACCGAGGTCAAGGCACGATTTGCCGTTGGAGAAGTAGTCGCCTGAAGGCACGTTCGCATTTATTTTCATTCTGTTTTTTCTGTTTATTTCTTGATGGCTAGCTTTATCTCTGTCCCCGGCACAGTCAGGTCGCCTTTTCCCTTTGTCACCTTCTTGATGTTCATCGCTCCAGCGATCTCATCGAGCCCCTCAGTAAGGCCCTCAACCTCGACCTGGGCTAGCTCGCCGTTCAGCGCCATCTGGTTGTTGTGCTTCCACTGCCTGATGAAAATTATCGTATTGGCAATCCTCTCTCCAAGTTCAAAGCTCTTCTTGTCGAACATCTTCCCATTGTACTCGGGCCATTCTGAAACGTGGATTGATACTGACTTTTCGGTCTTCCTGTACAGGCGCTGGTAAATCTCATCAGTCACGTATGGCACGAACGGTGCAAACATCTTCAATGTCATCAAAAACACGGCCGAAAGCGTGTCAGCGGCGGTCTTGTCTCCCTTGTACGTCCTGTGCTTTATAAACTCCAGATAATTGTCGCAGAAATACCAGAAGAATTCGCTCGCAGCGCGGGCAGCGCCGGTGAAATCGTACTCGTCGAACCTTGCAGTGGCGTTCTCGACCGCCATCATCGCCTTGGAAAGTATCCATTTGTCGATAATGTTGGTCGCCTTCGCCGCGCGCGTTGGGTCGCCCATGTTCATCTGGACGAAATTGGCCACATTCCACATCTTCACCGCCAGCTTATGGCCTGTCTTTATGTCCTTGTCCTGGAAGCTTGCGTCCTCTCCCAATTTTGATACGCTCGCCCAGTACCTTACCTGGTCTGCGCCGTTCTTCTCGATCGCTCCCCTCGCCTCGATGATGTTGCCCGCTGACTTGTGCATCGGCTGCCCCTTCGGATCGAGTGCATGTCCTGCGATGAATGCATCCTTCCACGGCACGAGGCCCGTGTGGAAGTATCCCTTCACGACGCTGGTGAACAGCCAGAACGTAATTATGTCGTGCGCCTGCGGGCGGAGAGACATCGGGTAAATCCTCTTGTCATACCTTTCGCCGTCCCACTTCGCATTCAGCAATGGTGTCGTGGATGATGTTGCCCACGTATCCATCACATCCCCCTCCGGCACGAATCGGTCGGAGCCGCACTTGCATTTCTTCCCCGGTTTCTGGTTCAGCGGGTTGACGGGCAACGAGCCTTCTTCCGCCAGCATCGTCTCGCCGCATTTCTCGCAGTACCACACCGGGAACGGTATGCCATAGAACCTCTGCCTCGATATCGCCCAGTCCCACTGCAGGCCGTTGACCCAGTTGTCGTACCTGACCTTCATGAACTCCGGGTGCCACTTTATCTTTTTTCCTGCATCGAGGAACTTTTCCTTCAGGTCGAGGTACCTTACGTACCACTGCTTCTTCACGAGGAATTCGATTTCCGTGTTGCACCTTTCGTGCACGTTGACGTTGTGCTCTATCTCCTTCTCACCCGTTACGAGGCCCTCCGCTTTCAGAGCCTCGATCACCTTCGAGCGGGCATCCTTTATCTTCATCCCCTTGTAATCCCCATGGATGATCGCGCCGCTCTCGTCTATTATTATCTTCAGCGGAAGGTTGTATGCCCTGTACCAGTCTATGTCGGTAAGGTCGCCGAAAGTGCAACACATGACCACGCCCGTCCCCTTTTCCGGGTCGACCCTCCTGTCAGCCATGACTGTCACCTCCTGACCGAAGAGTGGCACCCTGACCTTCTTGCCTACGAGCTTAGCGTTCTTTTTGTCGTCGGGATTTACGAATATCGCGACGCACGCCGGTAACAGCTCAGGTCTCGTCGTGGCTATGGTTATCTCCTTCGAGAATTTTATGTTGATGAACCTTGATTTCAGCACCTTGTCCTTCAGTTCCATCTGCGACACTGCGGTTTTTTCCTTCGGGCACCAGATGGTCGGGGTTTCCTTCCTGTAGGTGCGGTCCATCTTGCACAGTTTTATGAACGACAGTTGTGATATTCTCTGCGCGTCCTTCCCGATTGTTGAGTAAGCCAACGACCAGTCCACAGCTATGCCGACCTTCTGCCAGACCTCCTTGTACATGTCCATGAACTTCTTCGTCTCGCTCTCCACCAGCGCGATGAACCTCTCGCGTCCGAGCTTCTCAGCTGTTATGTTGTGGGTCTTCTCAACCAATATCTCGGTGGGAAGGCCGTTGTTGTCGAATCCGAACGGGTAGAAGACGTTGTACCCCTTCATTCGCTTGTATCTCGCTATGAAGTCCATCTGCGAGTACGACATGACATGGCCGACGTGTATCAACCCGGATACCGTCGGGGGAGGGGTGTCGATGGAATACACCTCCTTTTTCGACTTCGGGTCGTACCTGTAGATGTCCTCATCCCTCCAGAGCTTCGCTATTCGCTCCTCTATCTCGCTGAAGTTGTAGGAATCAGCCATGAGATAGGTTTGCACCGCTACTTTAATATCCCTTTTCTACCCGCTCTCCACCGCTTCTCCACCGGTAGCGAAAGGGCTAAAAAGGAAATGAATATAAAGGTTGTTGCAAGATATCTATTGCCGAGCGGCGTTCTGGCCTCTTGGCATCAGCAAGCGAAAGACAACCGTCTTTTTTTCTGTCTTGCAGTAGCGTGAATTAATGGCAAGAATGCATGGCAACGGCCACGGAAATGCGAAGTCGAGAAAGCCTGTCGTCGAGATAGGCAGGATACCGGAAGGTGCGACTATAACAAAGGACCAGATTGAGGAGCTGATTGTAAAGTATGCAAAGCAGGGCATGAGCCCAGCGCTGATCGGTGAAAGGCTGAAGAGGGAACATGGCGTTCCATACATAAGGCAATTCCTCGGAGTCAGGCTTACGGACGTGCTTGCATCAAAGAAGATGTTAGGCCAGATTCCCTCTGACCTGATGGATCTGATGAGAACGGCCGTCATGATGAGGAACCATCTGACGAAGAACAAGCAGGACAAGTACAACGGACTCAGGCTTAAGAGGGTCGAATCCAAGATCTGGAGGCTGACCAAATATTACGTAAGAGAGAGCGTCCTGCCAGCGGATTGGAAGTACGACCCGCAGCAGGCGGAGCTACTTATAAAGGGTAAGGCGTAATGGCAACAGCACGTGGTTTGGACAAGTGGAAGCTCAAGAAGTGGTTCGCGGTCAGGGCACCAAAGGTCTTCAACGACGCGGTCGTGGGAGAGATGCCGGGCAACGATGAAAAGGCGGTGATGGGCAGGACCATAACCGTCAGCCTCGACCAGCTCACGAAGAACCCTTCACATGCTTATACCAACGCGCTCCTGAAGGTAATCGACGTCAGCGGCGAGGCGGTCACCACAAAGCTGGTGAAGCTCGAGCTGCTTCCCAACTACATCCGCTCGTTCGTAAGGAGGTACAGGAGCGTATCAGACGCGGTCATACCCGTCGTCACGCGCGATGGAACAAACGTCGTAGTAAAGCTCATTGTAATAACGCGCCAAAGGGCTGCGCACACCAAGATTGTCGGCGTCAGGAAGGAAATGGAACTGTTCACCAACAACTACTTCAAGGAAACCGATCTCGATGCCGCTGTCACCGCCGTGATAGAGGGCAAGTTCCAGGGCGAACTGCAGGCTAAGCTGGGTCACATAGCAAACCTCAACAAGGTCGAGGTAAAGAAGCTCGAGATAAAGTAGCTCTTTCTCAGCTCCAGCCTATCAGCAGAACACCTAGAAATATTACCCCCACCCCTGCCCATCTCAATGGCGGGATGTTTTCCATCAGCACGGTATAGGCGAGGATCGTCGCAAAGATGTAGCTCAATCCTCCTATTCCGTATGCCCAGCTCAGGTTGACCCTGCTCAGGACCATTATGTAGAGAAGTGTGGAAATCCCGTATGCGACAAGCCCGGCCACCAGCCAAACCAACAGCATGGCGGGGTTGTTGAACGCGTACTTGAACAATAGTTGCCCAATCGCTCCTAGCAGTGTCGAAACGAGCAGCAGTCCAAGGTTTTCCATCTTTCCCATCGTCTCATCCAATCGAAAGCGCGATTATCGCTATGCCCACAAATATCAACAGCACCCCCGCGGTCCGCCTGATTCCATGCCGCTCCTTGAGGTGGTGCCTTGAGAGCAATGTTATGAAAATGAATGTGCTTGCGAAGGTCGGGTATACCACCGAAAGTGGTGCGTTTGCGAGGGCGTAAAGGTACACCAGCAGGCTCACGATATAGCCGCCCAGACCCATGAGGATCTGCCTTTTCCTGAACATCATCAGCGCCTCGCGCATGCTGCCGAGCTTGGAAGTGAGGCCCTTTTTGTACGCGAGCTGGGAAAACGAGGCGACCAGTGCCGCAACAAGGGTTATAAATATGACTAAATATATATTCACGAATTCACCGGTGCTCTCATGGCAAAAATAACAACCGAGGTATGGCTGTCTGCCCTCATAGTGGTACTGACGGTATTGGCAATAATAGTTTTTATAGTTAATGGAGCGGGAATCATATTCTACGGGATTTTCGTTGTTGCGGCTGTAGTCTCGTTCTACACGTGGGACAGGATAAGGAAACTCGAGCCAGGCTCCTCGGCAGCACCGGCGTCATCGCCCCGATCGAGAAAGCGTGGAAGGAGGTCCAGATAGGCCACTTCCGTGGTTTGGATGAACACACTAATCATCGCAGAAAAACCTAGCGTCGCGAACAGGATAGCCGCCGCGTTGGGCGGATCCGCGGCAAAGAGGAAGGAAAGCCCGGATGGGATCGGCTATTATGAGATAACGACAAAGGAAGGGGCCACCTATATCGCCGCCGCCGTGGGCCACCTGTTTACGATAAGGCAGTCGGGCAAGGAGCGCGGATATCCTGTCCTGAATGTGGAGTGGGCACCATCTCATGAGGTGGGGAAGAAGTCCGACCACACCAAGGCGTACCTTGACACGCTGAAGAACATAGCGAACAAGTGCCAGAAGTTCGTGAACGCCTGCGACTTCGACATAGAGGGAACGGTGATAGGGACCAACATAATCAAGGAGCTCAACAGCGGCAAGCTGAAGGACAACGTAACGCGAATGAAGTTCTCCACCACTACGGAAGAGGACATAAAGGAGTCGTACGAGCACCAGATGCCGCTCGACATCAACAACTTCTCCGCCGGCGAGGCTAGGCACATGCTGGACTGGCTCTGGGGAATCAACCTGAGTCGCGCGCTCACATACGCGGTCCACGGCGGCAGCACCAGGGAGATGCTGAGCATAGGGAGGGTCCAGGGTCCGTCACTGGCGATCCTTGCGGAGCGGGAGAATGAAATCACAAAGTTCGTCTCGAAGCCCTTCTGGAGGATATTCATGAACGCCCATGAGGTTGAGTTTGCCAACACCAAAGGCGACATATTCGACAAGTCCGTCGCCACAAAGGCGTTCAAGGAAACCGAGGCCCACAAACAGGACGCCGTGGTCGAAGAGGTCGAACTGAGGGAGCAGCAGGTGCACCCATACCCGCCGTTCGATCTTACCGCGCTCCAGCTGGAGGCAAGCAGGACGCTCAGGTACGATCCGTCAGTAACGCTTTCGGTCGCACAGTCGCTTTACGAAAAGGGATACACCTCATACCCCCGCACCTCATCGCAGAAACTCCCCGCGTCGCTCGGGCTGCCAAAAATAATATCTGCGCTCGCAAAGAACCCGCAATACTCTGATATTGCCGGCAAGCTCGTCTCAAAGAAAAGGTTCAAACCGCTCGAGGGCGCAAAAGAGGACGCAGCCCACCCTGCAATATTCCCGACCGGCGTCTTGCCTGGGGCGATGTCACAATACGAGGCAAAGCTGTACGACATGATAGTCAGGAGGTTCCTTGCATGCTTCGCTGAGCATGCGACGGTTGCTCGTGCAAGGGTCGTGGTCGTGGTCGGCAGCGAGAAGTATTCCGCGAACGGCTCAAGGATCGTCACGCCGGGGTGGCTGGAGTATTACACTTATGCGAAGATCGATGAAAGGATGCTGCCCGACTTCAAGAAGGGAGCCAAAGTCAATGTCTCGAAGGTGGAGATGAAAGACCTCGAGACCCAGCCGCCGAAGCGCTACACAAAAGCGGGCCTGATATCCGAGCTCGAGAAACGTGATATAGGGACGAAGGCGACGAGGGCGCAGATAATCGACACGCTCTTCAGGAGGAGGTACCTCGAGGGGCAGAGCAACATAATGGTCACCAAGTTCGGAATGAGCGTCTTCGATGCTCTCTCGAAGAACGTCAGCATGATTGTGGACGAGAACACCACCAGGAAGCTAGAAGAGGACATGGAAAAGATCTCGGCGGGCAAGATGAAGGAAGAAGAGGTGATTGATGAGGGAAAGAAGATGCTGCTCGAGGCGATAGCCCAGTTCGACAAGAACAAGGAGCAGCTCGCCGTCTCCATGAGGAAGGGTCTGAAGGAGAGCAGCATAATCGGAAAGTGCCCGAAGGATGGAGGGGACCTGGTGATTAGGAGGTCGAAGATGGGCAAGCAGTTCGTCGCATGCAACAACTACCCGAAGTGCACGCAGACATATTCCCTGCCGCAGGGTGCGCTTATAATACCGACCGGGGTTGTGTGTGAGCACTGCCACACTCCGTTCATCAAGGTCATCAGGAGGGGAATGCGTCCGTTCGAAATGGACCTCGATTCCACCTGCATAACGAAGAAGAACTGGAAGAGCTACGGCGAAAACAAGCAGAGGGCCGCCGACAAGGAGGCGCTGGAGAAGTCCGCCGAGAAGCCCGCAGAGGAGACTGTTGCCGCCGAAAAGCCAAAGGCAAAGAAGAGGGCGGCGGTCAAGCCAAAAGCGCCCGCAAAGAAGCCCGCGGCCAAGAGGGCAAAGAAAACGGAAGAGCCGCCGATGATTTGATGTTCATACCACCGCACTACCGAAGGCTGAAGCGAGGTCCGCAGGTGATTCTGCCGAAGGACATAGGCCCGATCATCGCGTACACCGGGGTCAACAAGGAGAGTTTTTGCGTCGACTGCGGTACAGGAAGCGGTTGGCTTGCCGTGACCCTGGCGAGGATTGCGAAGAAGGTCGTCAGCTACGACGTTCGCGAGGAGTTCATAAAGATCGCGGAGCGAAACCGCGATAACGAAAAGCTGGACAACCTGACAATAAAGAGCGGAGACGTGATAAAGAGCCTTCCGGAGAAGGAGGTTGACATAATCACAATTGACATCCCCGATGCGGACAAGGCGCTGAAGAACGTCCACAAGGCGCTGAAGGAGGGCGGGTTCGTGGCGGGGTACATGCCGCACACCGAACAAGTGAAGGAGTTCGTAAAGGCGCTTGAGAAGCTGGAGTTCAAGAACATAATAACGCTAGAGAACATAGAGCGCGACATTCTCGTCAGGGAACAGGGTGTCCGGCCATCTACGAAAGGCGTATGGCACACGGGGTACCTTGTGTTCGCCCAAAAGGGTGCTTGAATAAATAAAAGCTACATTCCGCTTGCTGCTGTTTTCATTTTCATGCTTGCGGTCGGCGCGCCAGCCGCCGCTGGGCTGGTAAATCCGTTGTCTGGTTTGAACTTCAGCGCCGCGCTGCCTGTCGGTATAGCCAGCTATGGCCTTTCAAATATGTCGGGCGACAGCGGTCCGTACCAGATTGCGACAAACGAGATCGTCGGGTTTGCAAAAATAAACAAGATATCTGCATACAACGGGACCCCGTCGCAGAACTACTCCGAATATGGGGCCTCGCTGCAGCTCAATACGGTGATGAAGGTGAACGCGCTGAGCGGCCGCAACTATACCTACTGGCTGCAGAACGTGATAACATTCAATACAAGCAACCACACCTACAACCTCGTCGACAACGTATGGAACATGAGCAACGTCACCGCAAACCTCTCAAACCAAACCGTCTTCGGCCGCGGCAACGTGACCAACTCCACGTATTATGCGTACGGTCCAAACGAAACCGTAAATTATACTCTTCCGGTTTACTTTATCCCAATCATCAAGGTGGAGCTCTTCCGCGGCCTGCCAATCGTGCGGATGGGTTATGCGGCGTATGGTGCATACCAATTCTACGACAACCTGACTTTCAATATCTCCGCATCAAGCGCCTACATGCTTGTCACCCCATATTACAATACGCCCGTGATAAATAACCAGAGCGCCAACTCGGTCAATTTTTACGATTCAGAGCTAGTTTTCGGCGGCGGCAACGACGGGGAGCTGGCCACATTCTCCAACACGAACGCAACGCTCTGGATGGGCTACCTGGCCAACGGAACACTGCATCCGTTCCCTGCTGTCGGGATTTTCGGCAGCGACACGGCAGAGCAGGCTGAAGATCTCGCCTCCTATGGAAAGAACGGCAACGCGACTGTCGCGATAGGCGAGCCCAATTACAATGAGACGATAAGGCTGTCTGGTGTTCCGACAGTGCTCCAGCAGCTGCAGGGCACCGTCTCACGGATATCCAACAGTTCGGTCAGGACCCAGCCAAACAGCGCTCCAAACGGCGGCGCGGGCGGCTCCCCTCCTCCCTCAGGGCTGTCTGCCACGGTGATCGGTGTGGTTTTAATCCTGATGGCGATATTTCTGCTGAACAGGATTGCGCGCGGGAACAACAACTCAATGTCTGGGCCGCCCGGCAGGTAGGGCTCACGCTCAAAGGTCAAAATGGGTGAGGCGTATGTTATCCATACGCCCCGGGTGGATGAGAATAGGGTTGTTACAGAATAAGCGTCTATAACACACGCCTAAGCGCGCGCTAAGTAATTAGACTCATATCTATATAAATCTATGCCGATTATGACAGATAACGTTTATGTTATCGTCAGAAAACGTTTTAGGCTGTTTCACGCTCGCCCAACCCTAAAGCTCTCTGCCTGTGTCCTGGAAATTAAAGTTATAAATATCTGATGATGGGAAGCATGACCATGGTGACAAAGGCTGTCAACGCAAAAACCCCTGGCGTGTTCGACGATTTGAAGAACTGCGAGAAGTTCGTTTTGCAGTACGGTAGGGCTTCGGATGCGATACACGATGCGATAATATCTTATTCTATACGCTATCATTTAGCCAGCAAATATGAGCAGGTCTTAACAATGTTTCTTTACAACGAACAGCTCATAAAGAGCATCCAGAAGTGGGCATTCAAGAGATACGACGACCTGAGGGCAGAGGAGATAAGGAAGGAGATAATGGAGGCGGCGATAAAGAAGATTGTCCAGCTCCTCTTCCAGGACAGGGACGCAGAAGTGCCGGCAGTCCTCCGCGCGGCGGATCTTGTAGAGCAGAGGGAGCTCAAGGGGCTGCCCATAATTGGACCAAATGCAATACCTCAGAGGCTCACATAGCAAGATTTATAAATATCCACGACAGAATGGTATTGCTGATTTTTCAGTTGATGTTCATGACAAAGAGATCCCACGGGCTCTTCATGGGAAGGTCCCGCCACCTGGCAAGGCACCATAAGCCGAGCGAGCTGAGTGTGAACGACTACATAAAGGACATAAAGGTAGGGGACAAGGTGGTGATCGTCCCGAAGGGAAACACCCGCGACATCCCGCACCCGAGATACAGGGGCAAGGTCGGCATCGTCACGGAACAGAGGGGGAAGTCCTACGCCGTGAAGGTCAGGACGATGGACGCATACCGGACGCTGATCGTACCGGTCATCCATCTAGAAAAAGCTGCAGAAAACACCGCAGAAAAAGCAAAGGAGTAATTAATCAGTATCTTCCCCTTCCTCCGCCCCTGAAGCCGCTGTCCTCTCTCTTTACATATGGCTTCGTGAACATGTAGAACCTTCCGGTTCCTTGTAGTTCTTCGATTATCCTGTCGGTTATCAGCTTTGCCGGATCCTGCAGAAGTGTGACGCGCTCGTTTATCTCCTTGAAGCTCTCGAACTTCTTCTCCTGTCGAGCCTTCAGTATCGCCTCAAGGTGCTTCTTCCCGATGCCCGGCAGCAGCTCGAGCGAGTGCTCCCTGATGTTGAGCGGCCCAGCCACGTTAAAGACGTTTACAAACTTCGCCTCGTGCTCCTTGACTATCTTCATCACCGCCGCAGGCAGTTCATTCTTGGCGGTCTGCGTCAGCTCTCCGAAAGTGACCCTTGTCTTGATAAGCGAAATCTTGTCTCTCTCGTCTTTTCCGATATAAACCCTTTCCCCGGACTTGAGCGTGACCCCCTCCTTCGGCACCGCCTCGAGAAGGGTGAACCACTCCTCACCCACGAGTTGGGATATCGGCTCAGACCTGCCGGAGTGGGACTTGCCGCTCAGGAGGAAGTCTAGGACTATTGCGTATTCCTCCCGTTTCTCCTCTCCCGGCATTGCCATCCAATCCACCTCCCCAAATTCATCAAGCGCTTGCCTTTATCGCCGCCATTATCTTGCTGAACTCCTCGTCGCTGAACGTCCTGTTTTCGTGCATCAGCATCTGCTTGAGCGTCATCATGTTCTTCGGTCCGATCTCCACAACCTTCACCAGGGCCTTCTCGCTGAGCTCGAACTCCTTGAGCGCCTTCTTCAGCTTCTCCGGCGCGCCCTTTTCCGCCTTCGCGAACTTCGCCGCATGGTCGTAAGCGAGCTGCTGTTCGTATCTCAATTCGCCCTCCTTCTTGCGGGCCTCCAGTACCTCCTTCGCATCTTGGAGCGAAACCATCTCCTCTGACTCCGTTTTCTTTCCTATCATGTATATCACTAACTGCCCTCTCCGTGACGTGTATATTTCTGTGCATAACAGTATATTAAGCTTTTCCTCGGCGCTTTTCGGGTCAAATTGCCGCAGTTCCGCAATACGATGATAAACACCGGCATGGGCAAGCTTTTTAAACTTGAATTATGCTAATAGAACCAGAACAGGCGATTCAATGAGGATTTCCGAAATATACGGCATGGATATCTACAGCGACGGAGGGGCTCACATCGGTGAGGTGAGGGATGCCATCGTCGACCTGGAGAAGGGCGAGGTGAGCAGGGTACTTATGGACGAGTGGTCCAGCATGGACAGGGACGAAGTCAAGAGGATGCTGCAGCACAAGAGCATCTTGTTCAAGAACATCAAGAACATCGGCGATGTAGTTCTGGTATCAATAACAGGCCAGATGATAAAGGCCCCCGAAAGCGGTGCGGCGACCGCTGAGGTTTCCGATCTCGCCTCGAGGCGCTGAGGTCCTTTTCTATTTCTTCCATTTTTCTTTTACTCTCCTTGCCTTGCGTTTCTGAAAGCTTTAAATAAGCGAATGGGCTGAGAGGTCTTTGGTGCGGATATGGCGACCGTTCAGAAAACCATTGATGTGAATAAGAGCAAGTTGATTGTGCTGGAGGGATGCGACGGCTCCGGAAAGACACTGCAGGCTACGCTGCTCTACCATTTCTACACGACACAGGGATTCGCGCTGCAAGAGCGAGAACCTACTGGTTCCAATATCGGCAAGTGGATAAGGAAGGAACTTAAGGGGGAGAAGATGTCTGTGAGAGACATACAACTGCTTTTCCTGGCGAACCGTGTGGAGCATTTCGAGAGGATGAATGCCGATTATCAGCACATGATTGAGAGGGATGGCACGCCGTTCATAATCCAGGACAGGGGGGAGCCGTCGACAGCCGCTTACGCAGAAACATCAGGAGGCCAGCTCACACTTGAGGAGGTAATCGACCTTCACAGGAGGGCGAACCTGCAGAAACCGGACATCGTGCTCTTCCTGAGGACCGATGCTGATGTCGCGGCAAAAAGGAGGAAGCTCAGGGTCGACGGCAAGGAGAGGTTTGATGATCTAGATAAACAGGTGAAGATCGCCGCCGCTTACGAAAAGCTTGGCAGCATGGGTGTCTATAACTGGGTCGATGTTGACGCAAACGGGTCGATAGAGGACGTGCACTTCAAGATAATCGACGTTTTGGAGGAGAGAGATCTTCTTCCAAAGCAAAAAGATACGAGCAGGGTAAGCCTACAGCAGTGGAAGGATAATTTCCGCGACTGGCTTCAGCGATTCGAAGAGAACCAGAGGTTGCACGGCAGCGCCCTCTTCCCCCCACCGGAGGCGGGTGTCCACCCTGCACAATGATTTAATACTTCTTATTGTAATTCTACTCGGGCTCCCCTCGTCTAGTCCGGCCAAGGACACAGGGCTTTCAACCCTGTAACTCGGGTTCAAATCCCGAGGGGAGCAAATCAGATTTTCGACGACAAACTCGGGTTCAGTTCCCAAGCTAAAGGAAAGAAATTTAGCAGCAAACGGTTCGGTTCCATCACGGAGACCGAACCCGAAAAACTCAAGAAGCACATACAAGAGGTGCTTCCGCAGCTTAGTTTCCACGAGATTAAGGACGTTCTCTCCGTAATCTACAAAATCAAACAAAAACGTTTCAGAGGCAATGTACCTCCTAAGTACGGAAGCCTGAATAAGGGCTTCACAGAACAGGAGGTGCAAGCCTTCTTCAAGGTAATAGAAAATGACAAGTTTCGCCTACTGTTTTCATACCAAGCCCAACTTGGTTTGAGGATAGGCGAAGCTGTCAAAGTCAATGTAAAGGACATCAAGTTCGAGACGCGTGAGTTAATCGTGAAAACGGAAAAGGCCCACGTAATTGATACGATGCTAATTCCAGTGCCACTTTTTCGGCAGACTGTCGAGTTCATAAACAGGAACGACAAAGTGATCACGCAAGCTGGAGGGTTCGTGTTCTTCGCAGACCCAGGACATAGCCTTAGGGGCGAGCCGTTCCTTGAGAAGAACTACGTGCGGAAGGTGTTCAGGGAGTATGTCCGAGCGGCAAAGCTGGACGAAGTCTACGACCAGAGTGAGGACTCATACGGGCGTACGCCTAGGCGGCTGCATAGGCTTACCACACACAGCCTGAGGCACTATGCAATAACCAGCTTCGCACGCCAAAGCAACGGGAATGTGGTGCTGTCAAGCAGGTTCGCTAGGCATAGCGACCCGAGCACCACCATGACCTACATAAACACCCGGAAGGACGAGCTTTACAAAGCGGTGGACGAAGCTTTTTCTGTAGAGCGGGCTTCTGGTCTGAAAGCTAGACTTTCCGGCCGCAACTAAAGACCTCAGGACGACTAAAGACCCCATAGCCCAAAAGGCCTTTAGTAGGCTCTCGACGACAAGCTAAAGACCACTCAGTTTTCACGAGGGACTTCTAACCATCAATAATACAGCATACCTCTTAAGTTGAGGTCTTTAGTAAGCCTCCGCCGCCTTACGCCCTTCACCTGCTCTGGGCAGGTTCGGGCGTGCCGAACTTCGTTCGGACGGCGGCTCCGGCTACTACGACCCAACGGGCAAGGCTGCTTCTGCCCCGCCCAGAAGCAGCCGCAGAGGTTCCTTGAAGGCTAGAATGGCCGCTGCTTGGTTGCAAGCTTAAAGCCAGTTGTGGCGACCCCCTCGTGAACTGCGAAAGAGGGAGGGAATGCAATGACCGACCATCTTGAGCCAGTGAACGAGGGGGGTTTTGAAGGAGAGCGATAATCAAAACTAGTATTGGCACCTTTTACATGGATTGGATTATTCTGCATAGCTATAGTGACTTTGGTAGTTCTTCCATGGTGCGAAAATAACTTCGCCAGCAGGTGAATTCAGCGTTACCGTAGAATATGGTCTACCTGTTGCCCAATTAACCGAGTCTAAGTTCGTGGGAAGGCTCGTTAAACTTGAAACTGCTTGTCCTAGCAATAAAATTCACCATTGGCCTTCAAAAGCTTCCGTTATCCACTGCGCGAGTTTTATGAATCCTCCTACCCCGGCCAGGCCGACAATTGTCATTATCGCTAGGATGCCGTAGTTGGTTGTGCTAACTGCTTGGGTGCCGCCCGGCATGGATGATGCAGCATTTCCAAACGCAACTAAAGCGTATATGGATACTCCTGCGATTAAGACAAGGACTGCACCGCCAACAAACTCACCAATCAACTCTTCTATGTCCATATTCAATCATCTCAGGCATAAACTTTATTCCGCCTAGGTCTTTTTCTCTTTATCAGCTTCCTCTCAAGACCCCTAGCCTCTTTAGTGCTATTAGTGTGCTTTACTTCGAAGGTGTGATACTTTTGCCCTTGATGCTCAGATAGTCGCCTATTGAGGTTTTTAGCCGAACCTATGTAAGTCGGCTTCTTTGCGCCTTTTGCAAAGAGAGAGTATACTCCAGGGCCTTTGCGAACACGCTTTCTATTTTTGTCAACGAACCTTTTTCTGGACATTTTATCACTTTATGCAATCCTTTATATTTTACATCTTTGAAGGAATACATATTTAAGCTTTATCTTCATAAAGTAAATTGGTGTTTGCAATGGAATCATTATTGGACCCTATAGAAGAGCTTACTTTGGACTTGATAAAAGAACAATGGATTGCGAATAAACAAAAATTTAGTATAGCCGAATTAAATAAGGAGCTAACAAAAAAGGGCATGGAGCAATCTCCAGAAAAGACAAGATTGATTATAGAGGCGTTGTGGAGTAAGGGCGAAATTCTTATAGACGTACAAGGACGAGAGCGAATGATAAGGCCCAATCACGTTACAGTTAATTCCAAAACTTCACCTATAGCTTTCAGAAATTTTACCATTGTGGATCAGGATAGCGGCGAACCGCTCCAACGAATATGGGCGTCGGTGTATAAAGAAAACGGCAAAAAGTATTTTTCAATATCTGAATCAAGATGGAATGGAAGCTGGAAGACTACTAGCAACATTATAATCCCGCCAGATGCTGTAGAAGAGTTCAAAACGATAACCCAATTTATTACAGATAACATATAATATCTATATTTTTAGATGGTATAGATAAAGCGGTTTTAATTATGAAGATAAAACGCGTTAATATTTCAAACTATAGGAGCTTGAGAGACGTAGCGATAGGAGACTTCAACGCTATAAACATCTTAGCTGGTCGAAACGGCTCTGGAAAATCTAATCTATTGGAGGCGTTGGATACCTTCTTTAGGGAATTTGATCCGACATTGGAAAAACCCGCAGCAGTACCAGACCATTTATGGTTCAATGAGAATACCAACTTAGAGATAGGAATTGAACTTACACTTGCACTAACTAAGGATGAATTTGCGTCTACAAGTACAGAAAATCTACGCAAGATTATCCCAGAATCTACGGAATGTGAAGTCTCTATAAAAAGGACTATATCGAATCAAGGAAAAAGAGTTTGGAGAACAAACGATCTGGCAGTAAATAACGTCAAGATAATTGACGGTAATAAAGTTGCTGCCGACTTCGATACAAAAATAAAAGCAATGGATGCAAATCTGAAGCCTGAAAATGAAATATCGCAATTTTTAGGGGCTTTAACTACAAAAACCAAGAATAATTTTAGGTTGATAGCACCTACAAGGGATCAATCTAATCAGTCAGTTACTGCCATAGGTGAAAGAAATGCCTTTTTAGATAACGAAACACAGAATTCTATAAGGAACCTGAGCCAAAGCACGGCACCGGTAGAAAAAAGAACTTGGCGAGAGATAAAAACCAATTTGCAACAAGTCTTGGATGGTAAAGATTTAGAAGTTTCAAGTAACCAGATTTTTCTGGCCGAGGGCAACGCAAAATTACCCATATATTTACATGGCGGTGGTCAACAGGAGGTAGTTGCAATTGTAAGATACATTGAGGAATTATCAAGCAAGGGTGTAACAATCTTCGCAATAGAAGAACCAGAGATGCATCTTCATCCGCATGCCCAAAGACAGTTGATAGAATATCTAAAAAAGAAAGCCTATAACTTTCAATTCTTCATTTCCACACATTCAACAACATTCATAAATAAGCAGGGAGGCACCTATCTGATTCAAAAAGAGGATGCAGAGTCAAAAATTTCACAGATTAAAGATAAGGATGAACTCAAAAAAGTCATAGTTGAACTAGGTGCTAGACCGAGCGATTTGTTGCTGGCAGATAAAGTGGTATTCGTTGAAGGGACATCGGATAAGACCTTCGTTAGTCGCTGCGCCGAGCTACTGAATCTGGACTTTGACGAGCGCATATCAATAATACCAATGCAGGGGGTAAACAAAGCAAGGCACAATCTAGATTTCTGGATTGAACTATCTAAGGGTGCAGATATACCTGTTTATGTTATAGCCGATTCTGGAAAACAAACGGACGCTGAGATTAAGGCGTTGCTCGACAAGGGAACCATATCTAAAGACAGCTTCTATAAGCTTGAAAAAGAAGCTATAGAAGAATATTACCCATCAGAACTAATCAATGAATTTTTGGGATCAATAGGCGAGACTACAAAAATTAAGGATGGTTTTACTATAAACGACATAAAATCTAAAGGAGATAAACTACCAAAAATGTGGAAAGTACTGCTAGCAGATTATGTTGTAGATAGAATCAAAGCGGAACAGGTTCCAGATAAGATAAAAGATATACTATCTAAAATAGTAAAATAATCGGTAATCAATGTGGCTATCAAATCGGATGTTAGTTTTGTAGACAAAGTCTTACTCGCCTTCAAGAAGATAAACGGCGAGATAACCAAAGACAACCTTGAACATGACTTTAGCCCAAGATTTGTTGATTATTTTGTTAAAGGAGTTCTAGAATATAGTGGCGGGGAATACAGATTTGAGCGTGGAAGGACAGACAT
>DAHXLY010000029.1 GCA_027365735.1 Microcaldota archaeon | reverse complement strand
CTCTGGGGAACCAATGGGGCAGGAGTAAGGCCCCTGGTCCGCGGCTTCGACGACCTCGGGGACGGGCGGGGCGTCTACGCGGACTATGGGCAGGACTTCTGTTTCGGGGTGGCGCAGGTCGAAATAGAAAATCCAAAGGTGTGATCATGGCAACAACATTCCAATTAAAACCTAACAGACCCTACACAATCAGCCAGGAGGCCCTGGACGAGATACTCGCGGAGCCGGAAAGGGCGCAGCCGAAGGTGGAACCAAGGGTGCCTCCACGAACCGACCACGGTGATTTCAAACCGGTCGTCGGCACAACCGGTGCAACGTTATATATCCTTGAAAGGGGGGCAGATCACCCAACATCAATGAAGCTTCTGTCGGATTCAGCACTCCGGCCTCTAACATATCAGGAACTTCTTCCTCTTCTTGTGAAAGACAAAGCCCTCAAGAAAGTCCTGATGGGGGAGAGGTTCTGGATCGCGGGACAGGGCATGAACAAAAATGGTATTTTTACAATTGATGAAAAGGGAGAGCTTGTTCCACTTCCACAAGGATTCTTCAAGAAGAAAACCTCAGTAGAACAGAAGGTTGGTGTTTCGCAGGGAAACCAGCCGCTGTCGTTCGCCGTCGTTTCGGTCGACTACGTCGCCGCCTACTATGGCAGGCGTTTCTACCTGGGTGCCGACTTCGGGCCTCGTTATGTCGCTCCGGTGGTTGTCGGGGTGCCGATTACTCAGTAAAAATTAAGCAATCAGTCCCCCTCATGTTTGACCTTCTTCACTATTCCGCCGCGTGGCATGAAGATGTCACCGCTGTTCTCTAGCTCCTGTATATAACGTCTTGCCATGTCATCGGGGATGTTCTGCTTGCCTGCCTCTTCTATTACCGCGCCGAACTTCGCCCCAGCTCCGTTGCTCTCCTGTTCAAGCTTCTCGATGATTCCGAGTATTGTGTTTATCTTATCCACCTTCTCCCTTGGCATCCCGGTCAGGATCGCATCCACGTCGCGCCTTCCGCTTGTATCAACCGCCAGGGTCTTGAACATGAATTCTTCCAGGGCGATGGCTTTCTCCGCGTCTTCCACGCTCACAACCTCGGCGAGCCGTGCCTTTGCACTGGCCTCCGCCATGCGGACTAGCCCGTCTATGTGACGCGGCGTTATCGGCACCGCCCCAGCCTTTGCGCCCAGCTTTCTCAGTTCAACGTAATACTCCTCAATCTTCTTCGCCGCGTCCATCCCAAGTCGCGGCACGACAATCTTCTTTGCATATGCGATATATTTTCTCAGAAGTTCCCCGTCGATGGGAGGCAGTTCCACCTGCCCGACTCCACTGATATCGGCAATCTTCGCCCCAGCTGCTTCATGCTGTGTCAGTATGTGCTTTGCTATGTTCTTGTCGAGCTCCTCGTCCATAATATCCTTTATCGGGAAGATCAGGTCGAATCTCGAAAGCAATGTGGGAGGTATGTCGAACTGTTGTGCAGGATAGGAGTGTGGATCGAACCTTCCGAATTTCGGGTTCGCGGCAGCGAGCACCGCAGTCCGTGCATTGAAAGTGGCTATGATTCCCGCCTTTGCAACGCTGATCGTCTGGGATTCGAGCGCCTCGTGCATTGCAGCTCGGTCCTCATCATTGATTTTGTCGAATTCGTCTATCGCTACTATTCCTCCATGCCCCAGGACCAGAGCTCCTGCCTTTAGCGTCCAACCTCCTTCCGAGAATTCGTCCCGCTCCGCAATCGCTGTCATTCCTCCTCCGGTGACGGACTTGCCGCTAACGTAAATTCCCTTCGGCACCAACCTCGATACTGCCTGCAGGACCCTCGTCTTAGCGCTTCCCGGATCTCCAATCAGTAGAATGTGCATATCGCTCCTTATCTGTCCTCCGTCCACCAACAGCTTTCCTTGTGTGCCGCCGAATAGCTGCAAGGCAACCGCCTGTTTGATCTCATCATAGCCATAAATTGAGGGTGCAATGGATTTCCAGATTCGTTCGAACACCTTCGGATCCTTTGCCAGCTCCTGTATCTGCCTCTCCTCATCATCGGTTATCAGCAACTCAGCAAATTCCTTCTGCTTCGGTATTATAGACACGCATTCGAGGAACATTGTGTACACCCCCCTGTCCAGTTTTCCCCTCTGGTTCCTGCGCGGCCTTATCCTCAGTATGCCGGTGAGCTCAATTATGTCTCCGGGGATGACGGTGTTGACCATGTCGTCCTCTATCCACACCTCGAGCTGCCAGGTGGGTGAATTGCCCTTCAGCTTTTCCAGCGGGTCCTGCACCGCAATCTTCTGGAGGTTTATGAAACTCGATTCCTCCGGCATCTGTTTCAGCGACTTCCTCTTGCACTGGGTGCAGATGTCAAGTATCTCATCCTTTCCTGCCCTAAATTTGTAAACTGATCCGCAATAACTGCATTTGTATGCGTCAATCTTTGCCTTCGGGTTGATTTCCGACCTCTTGACTATAAGACTGTCAAGCCTCACCATCTTTCCGATGAAATCGGAGCCGATGTCCATGACCAGCGGCGAGTTTACATTCTGCCCGAATACGCGGACATGCAGCTCCCTGCTTTTTACCTCCACATCGCCGAACTTCCCCCTCAGAGATTCATTTGCTGCGTCGAGTATCAGGTCGGGCTTGTCGATCATCTCTTGTGCCAGCTCGGGGTCGAACTTCGAAAGATCGGCAAAATCCACCTTCAGGCTGCGTTTGTCGGGGAACGCGATGATCAGGTCGTCGATCTGCGGACGGTAGTACCTCTCCAAGAAGTCGTCGAACCTAGCCTTTATCCCCTCAATTATGGCATCTGCCATAGAACCACAGTCGCCGCCACCCCTAAGCGATGCTAGCGAGAGATTATGTCAAGCATAAAGTTTTTATATTGCGAAAAAAATTCGAGATGTGGAAGTGCACGCAGGCAGAAGGCATAATAATGTGTATTCATCATCCGGTCAGTGAAATTTATGGACATCACCACCGATATCGGGCTGCTCGCCGGCGCGCTGACCACGCTTTCTTTTCTGCCCCAAGTCATTCGAATATACAATCGCAAGTCCGCCACCGACCTCTCGTGGGCGTGGGTTGGGACGTTCATTGCGGGTACAGCGTTATGGCTGTACTACGGGGTCATCATTTCTTCGATTCCCGTCATCGCAGCGAACGCAGTCACCGTTTGCCTTACGATAACCATCGCTATCTTGAAGTTCAGCTACACAAAGAAAAGGGCTAAATAGCCGGAGAAGTAGAATAGGATTATGTCAGCTACACTCACTACAGTTCCTGTTCGCAAGGAGATATTCTTCTACTGGAAGAAGCACGAGAACATAGAGCTCTCCAACTTCTATCCATGCACAATCGTTATAGACTATAAGATATGGCCTAGCACGGAGCACTACTATCAGGCGATGAAGACTCTTGACCCGGCGCTCCAGGAGTTTGTAAGGGGAGCGCCAACACCCTACTATGCCAAGGCGGTCATGCAGAAGGGGGTGATGAAGGATAAGGACCTCAGGCCCGACTGGGATGATGTGAAGGTTGGGGTGATGAAGAAGGCGATAAGGGCCAAGTTCACCCAGCACAAGAAGCTCATGCACCTGCTACTTGACACAGAAGATGCGGGCCTCCATGAGGACAGCGATACCGATCTTTTCTGGGGGTGCGTGAAGGATAAGGATGGGAAGTTCCATGGACAGGACATGTTGGGGAAGCTACTCATGGAGCTCAGGGAAGAAATCAGGAAGGAAATTGCCTGGAAGAGGTAGTCATCTTATTTTGCTGCCTACGGCAATGTCCTTGTCGGGTGCGAGCAGCACCGCACGTTCGCCATCGTCGGCCGCAAGCAGCATGCCCTCGGAAGGCGCGCCGGCGATAATCTTTGGCTCGAGATTAACTATCATGATTATGTTGCGGTTCAACAGCTCCTCCTTCGCGTACCATGGCTTGATACCTGCGACAAGGTTCCTTATTCCAATCTCAGCGCCAAGGTCGACCTTGAGCTTGTACATCGGCTTTCTCGCTCCTTCATGGTCTAGGACCTCTATTATTTTGCCCACCCGTATGTCAAGTGCCGCGAATTCGTTGTACGTTACCACAGCATCACTCGTCTGGCTTTATGTTGAACATGTCGGCCGCCTCTTTCAGTCCTCCGGTCCACGAGGAGTCGGAAGATGTTGCAGAATAAGAGGAATATCCCGTTGAGTAGGATGAATAGGCGCCTGTACTTTCACCGAGCCTGTCAGCAGCCGCGCGCCTGTTCTGCTCCGCGTTGTCGACAACGAAGTTCTCGCGCTGTTTTATCTTGATTACCTCTTCCGCCGCATTGACCGCCTTTCGTAGCATCTCCTTGTCCTTTGTGAGTGTGCCGAGCGCAAGGTATGTGTCGGACAGCTGCAGATAAACCTCGACCGTCGGCTTTTCTTGCGCCGCAGACCGGAGTTTTTCTATGATCCTGTTTATCAACATCACCACATCCTCCATATCGTTCCTTATCTGGTCAGGCAAAGGTTGGTTGGTGCCCCCCTCCGCTATGGGAGCAACCGTGTCCATTGGGCTGCCTCCTATGGCATCGTTGGAGCTGGTCATCAGGTCGTCGATGTCGTCCATGCTCTGTATTGTCTGCCAACTTATAAAAATCTGAGGCATTCCAAACGTATAAATATCATATAAAACACCGTAGTAAGCATGTCGTCGGCAATGCAGCTAAAGCCGCCAAAGCCATACACGATCAGCCAGGAGGCCCTGGACGCGGCACTCGCGGAACCGTTGCCAATCGAGCCGAGGAGACCGCCGCAGGCTGACAAAAACGGCTTCAGGCAGGTCAAGGGCGCTACCGGAAAGACGTTGTACATCCTTGAAAAAGAGGCAAATCATCCGGATTCGATGAAACTCCTCTCGGAGGCCGGACTGAGGCCGTTGTCCTACCGGGAAATTCTTTCTCTTCTGATGGAGGACGAGCAGCTCAAGAACGCCCTGAAGGGAAAGCAGTTCTGGCTCGCAGGTAAGGGTATAGAAAAGGAAGGAATACTTACAATCAACGAAAAAGGCGAGCTAAGAGAGATTGCAAGGGAGGAAAAGCCCTCGGCAGAGCGGAAGGTTTATGTATGGTCCG
>DAHXLY010000024.1 GCA_027365735.1 Microcaldota archaeon | reverse complement strand
CTGTCGCACTAATGGTAGCACTTTGGGATTTGTGCGGTTCCGGGCGGACATGCGATTGCGGATGTCCGTCAGGTTTTCAATATAATCCGGCTCTGCAGTTTCGATGATATTCACATCGGCATCTGCACCGCACAGCTGTCCAAATCATCACCCCCACGACTCTGCTGGCTTATCTGCAAACCACCGAATGGCATTCTGAAAAATAAGCAGAGGGTTACGACCACCTGAAACGTGGCTGCCATAAGATTATTATAGCGTTTTAGTCATTCTTTTTATGGTCAAGATGCAGAGTGAGAGGAAAGGAGAGATAAAGAAAGAGGAGATTAATATTTTGAAATCGCAGTCAGCGATGGAGTACCTCATGACCTATGGGTGGGCGATACTCATAGTAGCGGTGGTCCTCGCGGCGCTGTACCAATTGGGTTTCTTCAACGGCACTAATTTCATAACAACTTCCTGCATCGCAGAGTCGGGCTTCACCTGCCAGAAGCCGGTGATGAATGTCACGGGTTATGTCCAGGTGGACATAGGCCAGATCAGCAACGGGACAATGACTGTTACCGGTTATGCATGTACGAATAACACCCAGTCGCCTTCCAGTTTCAGTGCCTATTCCGGGACCCTGGCCCTTGTGCCCGGGCAGGTGCAGCAGGCGGTGGTGAAGTGTCCCGGCGTCGGCGGGCAGATAGACAGCGCATTTAGGGGATATATCTGGATCCAGTACACGTTCGCCGGCCAGAGCGGACTCGTCGCGCAGATCGCCGTCCTTTCCGCCGTCGCATCCACTCCGGCCTCGTTTGTTGTGCCACCTGACATCTACTGTGTCGGCACAGGCGCCAGCCCCCTCACCCAGACCTACTATGCTCCGATATCATCCACCAGCATAGGAACCTGGACCTACGGCGGGGCGTATCCGGTTGGGATGTATGCAGCGGGCTGCTCTATCTCGGGAGGTGATATCTACTGCGTCGGCACACTCAGCCTCAGCCCCAAAACCCAGACCTACTACGCTCCGGTATCATCCACCGGCATAGGGACCTGGACCTATGGCGGGGCGTATCCGGTTGCGATGTATTTAGCAGGCTGCTCCATATCTGGTGCGAGCGGGGCAGGGTTTTTCGGCGGTTGATGCACGGCATTGCAGTGGCAGTCTCTGTGCATGGAACAACGCTCTGTGTGTTCTCAAATCTCCTTGCTGCGCATCTCAACGTATCCTGTGAGTCTATTGCAAACCGCCGAATGACGTTCTGAAAAACAAGCATGGGGTTACGACCGCCGGAAACGTGGCTACCGTAAGATTATTAAAGTGTTACCACTAATAAGGTAGTGCGCTTTTTCTATTTGACAAGCGTCCATTACGGGAGGTATTCTATGCCAACAATGACATGCGACAGGTGCAAGAACGAGGTAGTTCGAGTCGAGCAGTGCAACTACTGTGGCAAGAATGTGTGCAACTCCTGCATGAAGGCGTCGCAGAAGGCGAGCAAGCTCATCAGGCTAGTGATTTGCAAGGACTGCTGGGGGAACATGCCAAAGAGGAGCCATTACAAGAACAAGCACGACCTGATTGCCACCATCCAGGCTACGGCGAAGCAGCAGAAGGTTTGATCAGCTTATTCTAGCGCGCGGATAAAGTCAAATATCCTATTTCTTGGTTTCCTGGCTTTGACTATGGCGGTTGAGACCAGCACGCCATGCATGCCCAATTCAACGGCAGCTCTGGCGTCCACCCCATTGGCCATTCCGGCTCCGCAGAGCGGTCTGGTTTGTTTGCCGTGGTTGTTGACGAGTTCAGCGAACTTTCTAATCAATTCCGGTCTCTCTTTAGACACGGGGTGCAACGTTCCTATCAGCTCTGGAGGCTCTATCGCCATGTCGGTCGGCTCAAGCTCAAGATAAGATCTCGCCTCTTCCGGCGTCTTCACGCACAGCACAGACTCCATGTCATTCCTCCGTAGACTTCTGACCTGCCTCACGACCTGCATTCTGCTTAATGGAAAGTCGCTATGGTTTAACATCGATCCGTAGGCGCCCCTCTGTTTGAGCGATTTTGCGTCAGCACCCATGTATTGTGCTAGCAGCGGTGTCTCCGCGGTCCTACAGAGCGTGGAAATCGAACTTATCTCTGGCGCTATAGAAACACTAACGCTATTCCTGTCGTACATCAATTCATCGATGGTTCTAGCGAGCGCTATGCCCTTCTTTCCCCGCGCTTCTGGGTGGTTCTTGTAATTTATTATCAGAAGTCTGCTGTTGCGCATGGGGTTATTCTGTTCGAAACAGTACAAAAACGTTTTGTTTGACCGGATGCTCAGCCCGCAGATAGGTATTTATATTAAGTGTTTTCCTATCTAACTGAATTGGGATGATAGGTGGTTAGATTTCCAGCAACAACGGAAAGAAGATTAGAGTAGGAGCCGCTAAACGGGAGCATATCCCGCACGTGGTGAACCTTCTCGCCAATGCGGTGAAGAACCGGCACTACGCCACGCACGAGGAAATCTTCGATGGAGCTGCCGATCTCGACTTTGCACCGAAGAAAGGCAATCTCAAGATAATCAAAAAGGACGTCCAGGCGTATCTCGCCAACAGGAACGCAAAGATTTTTGTCGCGACCTGCGGCGACGAAGTCATTGGGTTCAATGTTGGTGTTGTGGTCAACCGCGACAGCTCTGGAATGACACTTGGCTATAATCATGACGATGTTGTAAAGGAAGGTTGGCGCGGAATGGGCGTCTGGAGGATGTTATCCGACGCAAGAGACAAATTCTATACGAAGAACAGGGTCAAGTACGAATACTTTTTCACAAATCCCGCCAACGGCAGGATGTTAAAAATCGGGAGGCATGACGGGTATCGAATGGCTTCGGTTGCGATGGTCAAGGAGTTGCAAAAGAAATAATTTTCAGCCAACTTTTCTAACTGACACTTTTATTATCTCTCCTTCTATGTCAAGCTCTTTCGCTTGGCCTTCTATCTTGTCCGAAATTTTTGTCGCGTTCAGCTCCTTTGCCACCTTCTTTGCGTTTTCCTTTAGCAGCGCAGCCAGGTCGCCGACAGTTTCGTAGTACAGTTCTATCTTGTCCGACTTCTTCAGCTTCATCTCTTTTCTTTCCAGCTGTATCCTCCTCGAGAATTCCCTGAGCAGTGCCTCGTACCTTAGTTCATTGTTCAGCGTCTTGTCTATATGTGCCATCCCGTACTTGAACGGCACCGCCTCTCCGCCTTCCGCGATCTCTATGACTGTGAAATGGTCCTTGGTTATCTGCACCGTCCCTTTGTCGGTGTGCAACTGGTATGTCCCTGTTTCTATCGCCTTCTTCAATACCGCCGCATCGCTTGTCTTCAATGCATCGGCGACCGCCTTTGCCTTCTCCTTGAAGTCCGGGCCGAGCTTTGCGTAGAGCGGCCTGACCTCCTCCTTTGAGCCGCTGGTTCTCTTGAGTGTCAGCTTCTTTGCGTTGGTGTAGTCCTCTATTATCGGGGACATCTTCTGCAATGAAGTTAGGGAGGCGTCGTCCTTCACCTCCAGGGTTTCGTTTGCAATCGGCCACCTCAATGATACCGCCGCTTTCTCCCTGCTGCTTAGCAGTGCGGTTATGGCCTCCTGCGCGACCTCCATGTCCCTCTCGAGCTCCGGATTTATCAGCGCCTCCTTCCACTTCGGCCAGTCGAGCATAAACACGCTATCACCCATGGACTTGTAATGGTCCATGAATATCGACTCCGCGGTGAACGGAATCAACGGGGCGATCATCAGCATGGTATTGTACATGACGTAATTTATCACATCCACTATCCTCTTCGCCTTGCCCTTCGGCTCGTAAAGGATTCTCTTTTTCGCCGACTTCAGGTAGAACCTGCTGAAATCGCCAAGTATGAATGTCTTCAGCGCAGCCACCGCGGTGTACATTTCGTATCTGTCCAATGCGTTTGTCACGTCCCTTATCGTAGCGTTGGTTCTCGAGACTATCCACACATCTTCCGTGTCGAGTTTGCCCAGGCTCGGCTTCTTAACCGCGCTCGGTATGTAGCCTATCGCATCCGCATACTCGTTGAGGAGCTTGGATATGTTGTCGATCAATATCACATTCTTCTCAGACTCCTTTATGCCCTCGATGCTGAAGGGGAAGTCCAGCTGCGGGACGTGCGCAAGGCAGTGCCATCTGAACGCATCGGCGCTCACCTGCTTCAGTATCTCAGACAGCTCTATGAAGTTGCCGAGGCTCTTGTGCATGGGTCTTCCTTTTTGGTCCATCATCATGCCGTGGGTAAATATGTTCAGGAACGGCTTCTTCCCGTATACGAGCACGCTGCTCTTGAGCAGTGACGAGAACCATGCACGGAGCTGTTCGGTGGCCTCTGCAACGAAGTCGACAGGGAAGAGTTGCTCGAACTCTTCCTTGGTGAGGCTCGCCCTGAACGCTATGCTGGAGTCGAACCAGACATCGAGTATGTCCCTTATCCTCTCCGCCTCCGATCCGCACTTGCTGCACTTTATTTTTATCCTGTCGATGTGCGGCCTATGCAGGTCGTGGAGGTTGTCTACCGCTTCTTTGTTTATGGCGCGCTCCTTGAGTTCGGCGAGCGACCCTATCACTGTCAACTCATTGCACTTCCCGCACCTCCATATCGGCATGGGTATGCCCCAATACCTCTGGCGCGAAATGCACCAATCGGGAGAGTTGTTCAACACATCCTCCTCCCATTTCTGTGCAATTGCGGGGTACCAGTTCACCTTCCTGTTCTCTGAGACCAGCTTTTTCTTTATCTTCTGGACGTTGATGAACCACTGGTCCGTGGCGCGCTGTATGATCTTGCTCTTGCACCTCCAGCAGTGCGGGTAGCTGTGGGTCACCGTCCCGCTCTGGAGCAGCGCACCCTTCTTTTCCAACATGTACAGGACGGTCTTGTTCGCATCTTCCGGAACCTTCAGTCCCTTCAGCGCGCCCGCCTCTTCGCTGTACTCCGCGTGCGAGTCGACAGGGCAGAATATTGGCAGCTTGTTCTTAATCCCCACAAGGTAATCCTCAAGCCCGTGTCCTGGCGCGGTGTGGACTATCCCGGTTCCCTCGCTCATGGTCACGTATTCTTCCGAAAAGACTGCTTTGTGGTATTTGTTGTAAGCCTTCTGCAACGGTACCTCCTCCTCGAACGGGCTGAAGTACTTTATCCCCTCGAGCTCGCTGCCATAAAATTCGCCCTCCACGACAGCGCTCTCCTTCAGCACCTCCGACACGGCGTCGAGCCTCGCCTTTGCGAGTATGTAACTCCTGTTCCCGATCTTCGCCTTGACATAAAGTTCCTTTGGGTTTATCATTACGGCGACGTTAGCAGGAAGCGTCCATGGGGTAGTGGTCCATATCAACAGATATGTTTCCCCTTTTCCGACCGCCGTGGTCTTCGGTTTTGACTTCGGGTCGACCTTGAATGCCACGTAAACCGATGGGTCCGTGTCGTTCTCGTACTCGACCTCCAGGCTGCCCTGCGAAACGACCACCTCGCAATGGGGGCAGTACAACAGACTTCTTTTTGCCTCGTAGACCTTGCCTCTGTCGTACATGACCTTGAACATCTCCCAGGCCGTCTCCATATATTCCTTGCTCGCGGGGTTGTACGGCTTCGAGAAGTCCAATGACATGCCGAACCTTTCATAATCTGAGTCCATCTTTCCCATGTAAGAATGCACGTATTCCTTGCACTGTCGTATGAACTCCTCCACGCCAAGCGTTTCTATCTCTCCCTTGCTCTTTATGCCGAGCTTCTTCTCCACCCTGTTCTCTATCGGCAGGCCGTGTACGTCGTACCCCGACTTGTCGTGTACGTAGAACCCTCTCATCCGCTTGTACCTTATTACCACGTCTTTGTTCGACTTGACCCACATCTGACCAGGGTGGAGATCCCCCGATACGAACGGCGGACCGTCGAGGAAGTAGAACTTCTTGTTGCCACTGTTCTTTTCCCGCACCTTCCTGTTTATCTGGTGCTCCCTCCAGTAAGAGATTATCTTTACCTCCCTTTCTCCTAGGTTGACCATGTTCCCAACGTCCCGAATAAGAAGCGACTTCAGGTATTAAGTATTTTCATCACCATAAATTAAATAGGTTTTGTACATGCTCGGCCTTCCAAAAAGCGGCAAAACCGTGGGCTACAGCGGCAGCGAGAGCTGGAGGCACATAGACAGGCTGCTTGAGTCGAACGGGCGGCACATCAAGATAATAACACCATTCATCAGCGACTACTATGTCGACCGCATCCTCAAGATTGCGCGGAAGAAAAAGGTCTACCTTCTCCTTTCCGGGGCGGGGAAGGCAGAGGAGGCGGCGGTCAAGCGATTGCTGAAGAGGAACCGGTCTTTGAATTTGGGGATGATCGCCTACCTTGCCTTGATTGTGGCGGGTCTTGCCTATCTGAAGTTTTACGTTTACGCCGCCGGTGTCGGAGCGATAGCCATGTTTGCTCTGTACTATGGCATGGTACTCAAGCCAGCCGGCACGAAGCTGTTCGTGAAGATCGCCACCGACCGCTTCATACACGAGAAACTCTACCTCTCCGATGACACGGCCATCGTCGGCAGCGCGAACCTCACCTATGCCGGGACGCACAGGAACGTCGAACACATAGAGGTCATCAACGACCCCGCCAGGGTGGATGAACTCTCCCTGCATTTCGACGGGCTTTGGGGCAGATATTGAGCGTTGCAAAACCCCACGCAGATTGATTTATTTTGTCGTTTTTGCAACTTTTCGACGACAAGATTTCGGCGGGTTCCGCAATTAGCTTTAAATATCAGAAAATTCAAAATACTATTAATGGGGTGGGGAGATGGTGGGGCGACTAAAAGAATTGGTGGATGGGAGCAAAAGGTCCCGCGTGAGGGACCAAGCACTCGCGGCATTGCGGACAAGCGACATGAGCGGGGTTCTGGAAGCGGTTGGGATCACCGATGGCCATGAGGCCACGGGTGCGGCGCTGAAGGCGATACTGGCGGAGAGGCTGGTTGAATGCACGCTCGGCGGACTGGCGGAAGCCAGGAAGAGAGGGGTGAGGATGGGGGCAGCGACCGTAATCATAGCGTCGAAGGCGTAAAGAACAGGAAACAAGTGGGAGTGCGATATGTCTGGTCGCCGCCTTTCGTCTTTTTGGCGGCGGCCCGCACACCCCATGCCTAGCACAAGGTATAAATTCTATTTGAGCAAAAGCTAGATTGCAGTCTTATCCTGCGATTGTAGTCTAGCCTGGTTAGGACTATGGCCTTCCAAGCCATAAACTCGGGTTCAAATCCCGACAATCGCATATTACTTCAAGGAGCGGTTCCCGCCAATGAAGCAGAATCAATAGTTCAGTGATTTAATGCCAACCCACAAACAGAGCAGCAAGCCAACAGACACAAGCCTGATTAGGAAGGACGGGGATGGCACAGAAATTCAGCAGTCCAGAAAAATCGAGCTTAATGTAACGAATATGGAGGAGACCAAAAAATTCCTTGAGACCTTCACTGAATTATTAAAGAGGAGCTTCCTTGTGAAATCTGACACGTCGATCAAACAGGAACAGACGTTTTATTTCTGGAGAACGGACAAGACAACGCTGGATGTTCTGCACATCGCAGTACCAAAAATCCTCATCGGTGCGGCCGCAGACTTATTCGTTAACCAATTTGAGGCAACCCTTGAACGGGAAGGTTTTGCAACATTCTGCGACGAAGAAAATGAACTAGACATAACCCTCCTACTAAGGCTTAGCGACACGGAGAGGGAGCTTGTGAAGCAGACAAGAGAGACAAAGGAAAAAGCCGAAAAGGAGCGAGGGGATGAGGACTTCGATGATGATGATTCCTGAACACTCAAGGTAATTTAAAATATCAAATTGAGGATAACCTCTCGAGAAGACTTTTATGGAGCTTCTTAATCTCCACCTTAGAATCGTTATTGGCAATGTACCAAGTCATATCCTTGAACGTCTGGAAAATGCCAAGCATTTTGATTCGGTATTGCTCTTTCTCGGTAAGGCTATCTATGTCGTAGCCATACTTTACCCCTGCATTAAAGCCTTTTCCTCTCTCAACCATGGAATATGCGACGTCATACATTGGATCCCCGGCAATTACATAGTACGAAGGGTCGATTATAAAGAACCTATTTAGCCTATTTGCATAAAGAAGGTTCTGGCTGTAAAGATCGCCGTGTAGCAATCTTGCACTCTTGACCTCCAATTCTTTGTTATAGACAGTGAGATTGTCGATTAGCTCTATCTGCTTCGGTCTCAGCACCCTCAAAGCAGCCTTATTGTCTATGGCGAAACCCCTGATGTACTTGAGCGTTTCAATCCATGTCTTATTGCTCCATTTATTATCCTGATTTAAACTGCCGAATCCATTAACACGTCGCTTGTGCAATTTTCTTAGTGCCTTGCCCGTAAAGATTCCAGCGCGGTATTGAAGCGCCCTGGAATCCCAGCTTGGTGGTTTCCCATCGATATACTTGGAAATCATGTATTTGTAAGGTATGATCTTTTCGGTTAAATCATACGTTATCAGTTTGGGCGTGCCTACGTTTGCCTTCTTCGCTTCAGCATACCAATAAACCTCATTTTGCAGTTTGTCATCGACTGATATCTTTATAACACGCTTTGTGCTCCCTTTCGTAGCCAGCAATACTATATTTACGTAGCCGCTTTTCAATGGTCTTAATCTGGCGCCCTTAAGACCGTTAAGATCCAGTACCTTGTCTGCGATTGCGGCATAATCTTTCATTATCGCTGTTTTCTTCTGGTCCCATTTTGATGCCATAGTCCTATTTTACAAAACGAATATAAGAACTGTTAACATGCCTCTGAAAGAAAAACCTACCAAAACCATCTTTTTTAGGAAGCAATATATATTTGGTAAACTACATTTATTCTGGTGATAAAATGACAGTTACAGCAACCAGAGCAGATACATCGACAAGAAAGGAGGCAAGTAATGTAATTTCAATAGGCAACATCTGCCTTGTTGAAAAGCCATCAGACCTCACGAAATCGAGAGAATATGCAAACAAGAGCAGAATGGGAAGGAGAGAAGTTACTGACAACGACATAAGAGCGCTTAGTCCATCTAACAGAAAAAAACTCGTCAACTTCCTTTACAATGAATGGAAAACTCACGATAGTGATTATAGATACGGCTGGTTTT
Organism: Microcaldota archaeon; assembly: GCA_027365735.1. Classification (GTDB taxonomy): domain Archaea; phylum Micrarchaeota; class Micrarchaeia; order Micrarchaeales; family Micrarchaeaceae; genus JAJZYD01. The sequence goes on along the minus strand of DAHXLY010000024.1, from coordinate 13,907 downwards.
GGATAGTTGGAGCACACGGGCCTCTGGTTGTTGCCGGTGACTATGGCGTCTGGGACAGGCTGTTCGCCAGCGATCGCAGGGCTGTTGACGTTGCTTCTTTGGTGGCATACATTGAGGTAACCAGTGAACCAGCAGCACCACAAATTACTGGACATCTGCGCTCGTAAAGTGATGAAATGAGCAAAGAGCTTGCTACGAAAACGAGAATAATAGGTGCGTTGAAAGGTAAGAGCATGACGATTGTTGAACTCAGTAAGAAGTTCAACCTAACAAGAGCTACAGTAAGAGAGCACATAAGGGATCTTATTGAGGCTGGTGCCGTGGAGCGGATTCCTAATATATATTTCAGAAAACACGTATCCTACAAAGCAAGAAGGATCGAGGGAAAGACTTTACTGAAAGATGCAAAGATGCGTAAGAATGCTGGTGATGTGCTGTTTGAACAGGGAAGGTATGCCACGGCACTCGCAGAATTTGTTGCAGCAGCGGAAATAGACCCAAAGTACGCTGACGCTTACTATAACAAGGCACTTACGGAGTTTATGATGAATCGTATAGATGATGCAAAAAAGGACGCCGATATGGTTCTCCGGCTGCAGCCACAGAGCCAAGATGCAGCAGTTCTAATGGGTTGTATAGAAGAGAAGAAAAAGAACTTCAAAAAAGCAAAAGAATGGTATGAAAAGGCACTGGAGATCTATCCTTATTATACAGAGGCAAAAGAAAGACTACAGAAGCTCTCAACCAAAGCCTAAAAGCAGTAGTTGCAGGTGTAAGAGACATTCATGTCAACATCCTTATCGGGTAAGTTAGAGCACGCAATGCACCCGGACAGGTCTGAGATGATAGCTGGTATGCTTTGTGAAGTAAATACTTGGCAGGACTGTGTGCAAAAGGCATTATCACTCGAAAGAGAGAATAGAAGCGGTGATGCGGTTTCATTATTGCGTGCCGCAGAACAAAAGTTTCCTGAAAGCAGACACTTTTTGCACAAGAATCTTTTTGAATTAATGAGAAGGCAAAAGGAGTAATATCTAATTATATAAACTTAAATACAAATCGTAAGCCAACTTTCCAAGGCAGTCCCGACAATCGCATTTTAAGTTTACGAGGAGTTACAATTGGGACAAATACGGCAAATAGAATTATGCATACAACTGCAAAAGCAATAATCACCCACTTGTGTTTCACATATAACATTTATTGGAGCTCTTCTTAAATTGTTTTGGACGTTAGCCTAAATTCATCCTGATGAAAAACAACCATTCGGAAGAGCTACATAAAATACAAGGAGTATTGCAACAATTATATATGCAAGAGCCATTAGCGTAATCGCCAATATAATGAACTGATTTGAATACTTTTTTCTATGAAGATTGTATGTTGCAACTAAAAGCAGGAACAAAAGAGGTATAACGAGATAAAGATAATCTAATGTATAAGATTGGAGGGAGCAGTAAGTAAGAAATAATGGTAATAATACCAGCACTGCTACTATAACCGCTACCGATATAAGCACCACTATGTAGGTTTTTGTGCCGCTCTTATCTGCCATTCCAACATCCATTATGCCGTCTGATTAGGTGTGCGTGTCACAACAAAGCTTTCTTGGTCTGATGGCGGTCACGGTGTGTAGACCGTGGTCGTTACGTTTGCTGCAGTTCCCCAACCTCCTATCCCGCTACTGATATTCCCGATGCCGAATGCATAGACGGCGAGAATGCCGAGCAATAAGATTATCAGGAGCGCGATAGCGTATTCCCTCCAAAGAGCCATCCAATCCACCATGCTAAAAAGAGGCTGGAAGGATATTAAAACATTTGGTTTCTGGGTTTCAACAGTTCGAAATCAATAAATATTAGGAAGGATACCAGCTTTCTATGGCAACTACGGATTTCGGCATCGAGACGCCGGACCAGAAGATTTCGAGGCTGCTTGCATCGGCGGGCGAGATGGCCGATAGGCTGGAAAACAAAGAGATATCGACCGGCCTGAAGGAGCTCGGCGGCTTCATCGGTGGGATGTACCAGCTCCCGGTGGCAAAATGCGAAGAGCTCGCAACGAGCACCTCGGCGATGCTGATGCTGAGGTCGTGGGAGCTCGGCGACGGGCGGAAGGAGCTGCTGGAGGGCATCCATTCGGATCTGCTGATGATCGCGATAACGGTTCTCGAGCATGAGGTCGAGTCAAAGAGGAAGGCCAGGCCGAAAACCCCGTTCAAAGAGCCCCCGAGCGAGAAGATGATATCCATATGGGCGGAGGAGGCCGACTGCCACGAGCAGATCTCAAAGCTTGCGCACAAGCTGAGGATAGCCAACATAGAGATAGAGCACACAAAGAGGGCGGCGGACCTGTGGGAGAACGTAGCCCAAATTGCAATCGAAGCAGGCTTCAGCGAGAAGGCGGTGCGTTTTTACAGACGTTCTAGCGAACAGAGGGTGAACCATCTCGTGACCCTGAGGCTGGTCGATTCGGGGGAATACTACAACCACCGGATGCGCTGATCAGGAGCCGCACTCCCAGTCGGCCTGTCCCGCTATGCAGCCCTGGATCGGGGTCTTCTGCAACGGGCAGTTCGTCGGGCAATCCGAAGAGGGTGGCTGGGTGCTCACGCATCCGAACCCGTAACCGCAAGGATACACGGTCGTAGTGCTGCCCGAAATCGTTGTGGTCGATGTGGTTGTTGATGTAGTGGTTCCCATCTGGTAATAACCTCCTCCTGTCAGGAAACCTCCGCCGCTCGCCGGGGTCTGGCACGACCCCGTACCGATCGATGCCGGCAGCGCGGGCTGCTGGCTCCATGCACCTATGCCCGTGCCAAGAAGGGGCGCGCTATAAACAAGGTTCCTGTTGTTGTTGGTTACGCCCACGCCCCCTATGCAGAATATGCTGCCGCCATAGGCGTCGCAGTTTCCGTCATAGAACGGCGTCGGATAGTTCGTGGTCCTGTTCCACGCCCCGAGCAGGCCGTTCGGCCATATATGTGCATAGTACGTGTAGTTCTCATACTTCGTAGAACCGTACGTGGAGTTGTAGGAACCCACGCAGTACATCGTGCTGTTGTACGCCACGCAGCTTCCGTAGCTGAATCCTATCGGGTATGTGGTGGCCTGCCTCCATGTGCCCATTCCTGCGCTCGACAACGACGCGAATCTCACCTGCGTGTAAGGGTTCGCTGCGCTTCCTACCGCATAAAGGTAATTGTTGTAGATCAGCGTTGTGCCGCCGTTCGAGCCTATTGCAGTATAATTGCCTGCGGTAGGCGTCCATGCACTTATGCCTGCGCTGTTGACGCTGGAGTAGTAGCTGTAGTTGAATTGTACTCCTCCAGCTAGATAGTCAAATGGGCAGTATAAGTGCCCATTATAGTCGGAGCAGTCGAACTCCCAGTAGTAGCCGCGGCTTAAGTTTATCGGGTATCTCGTGGTGTTTACCCACGTGCCTATCCCAGAGCTGCTGATTGGCGCGTAGTAGCTGTAGTTGAACGCGTTCGACATGTTGCTGTTTCCGACGCAATAGATATAATTGTTGTAGATGGTGCATCCATGCCCGCCAGCGCTTCCGAAATCATACGGATAGGAGGTAGTCTGATGCCAGGCGCCTATAGCCGTACTGTTTATCGACGCATAATATGCGAGATTTGCATTGCCTCCGCCATAAGGATATGCACCGACGCAATATATGTATGGGAGCACCGTAGTGGTCGAGGTCACGGATGTTGATGTAGAAGTGGACGTGGTTGTAGACGAAGTGGAACTGGTGCTACTCGTCGTCGTGTTACCAGTGGTCGTCGACCCTGTAGTCGATGAGGAGGTTCCTGTGGTGGTTGACGTGCCCGTCGTTGTGCCACTAGTGGTCGTCGACCCTGTAGTCGATGAGGAGGTTCCTGTGGTGGTTGACGTGCTCGTCGTATTGTACATGGTTATAACACTCGACGTGCCTCCTCCTCCGCCGTATCCGGAAAGCCGTGGGCCATACGCAAGCGCAAGAAGCCCCAGAAGAAGAATAACGATTGCAGCTCCTATGTATGTAATGATATTGCTGTTCTTTCCGTTGCCATACATAATATTAGCTTCCAACTGTTATCTATTTAAATGGTTCTGTTATTTAGGACGGTGTTTCCAGGTTCGATTCAGACGCCCGACTGTGGGGAGATGCTGGACAGATGTGGAGCACACAGTCTCATTATTCAAATTCCGCCGCTCGATATTGGTGTGTAATATGTGAAGTCCATATGTGCCACAGTTGGGCCAAATTCCTGATGCAGTAAACGTATCTGTTGGCCACGGAGCGCCCTCCATTCTCTATCCATATCGGGTACAGTGCCGTGGACATCCGCCCTCCACTGTCTCCACAGCTACTGTTCCACTGCCAATATTTTTGAGGCCGAATCCGTAGATTGAGAGGACACCAAGCAGCCCCACTATGACGAGTGTGATAATGTAATAATGCACCTCCTCCTAAAGCTCTTCCAGTCTGCCATATCAGAAAAACATTGGCATGATATTTAAAACATTCGATTTCCTTCGGCCACTATACATGCCACGGGTCTTTAAACAGGTCCGTGGATTAATTCTTAATAGTGGAACTCTCAGAAAATGAGGAATTATTCAACACAGCACTATACTAGAAAACAATAAATATTAGGAGGGACACCAGATATTCTATGACGGCAAAGGAAACAAGGACCACGGCTGGCGATCAGAGGATATCAAAACTCATGTCCGATATGCTCGCGAAGAGCACGGAGCTCGGCAACCCTGAGTTGAAGTCCGAGCTGATGGAGCTCGGCGGGTTCCTCAACGGGAGTATGTACCAACTCCCTGTCGCCAAGTGCGAGGAGCTGGCGACCACCACAATATCCCTTACAATACTTAGGTCTGATCAGCTCGCCGAAGGCTCAAAGGCGGCGCTGGAGGAAATCCACGCGTGCTTGCTCCGCATTGCGATACTTATCCTGGAAGGGGAGGCAGATGCGAAGAGGGCAGCCAGGCGGGCATCACCGCTGACCGAGCCGCCCAACGAGAGCGCGATATCCATAATGGCTGAGGAGGCGGACTGCCATGAACACATATCCAAGATCGCCCACAAGCTCCGCATATCGGGAGTGGAGATCGAGCACACCAGAAGGGCGGCGGAGCTGTGGGAGGACCTTGCGAAGATCGCGGTATGGGCCAAGCTGCAGGACAAGGCAGTCCTGTTCTACAGGCGCGCGAGCGAGCAGAGGATAAATCACACCGTCCTGCTGAGGCTCATAGATTCGGGGGAGTATCACAGGCCGAGGATGCGCTGAAAATCAGGTTGTGTTCCTTACTGTGTTGTTGCCTGCCATTTTCACACAGCTTATGCCTTGGTTTTTGTTTAGGCAATACACCGCGGTGGAGCAGTTGGACGGGCACGCGTATCCTGTCGTCGGGAAAGGATAGCAAACATTGCACGGATAGTAGCTGGCAACACCTCCTGGCGGTATCGTGCTGCGGGTTGAGGTCGTAGTGGTTCCAGTGGCGGATGTGCCAGAGCCGAGGATGTATGGCAACAGCATCCAGACCAACACTGAACCTACTACTACCGATACTGCTATAATCATAATTCCTTTCGGTGTCAGTTCGAGCATGTTAATCACTAGAAAGTGGGTAAAAAACTATTTAAAGCGTTGCAGGGTGCCGGTGGACCGCAAATTAGCATGTATTATATATTTTCCACTTCCAATCAGCATAGCTTTCACGGCGGGGTAGCTCAGCCTGGTGGAGCGTACGACTCATATTCATAGAATCATGAGTGATGAGCACGCAAGTGCGATGACGAGAAATCGTAAGGTCGCGGGTTCAAATCCCGCCCCCGCCACACCATTTTCTTGAAAGATTTCTTCGACGGCAAAGCGAAACTAAGATTTCTGCCTGTCGTCGAGGGGTTCAAATCCCGCCGTTTACCGGGAGTCTATACTGATAATTCCGGCTCGTTCGCACTATTTTCATAGTGCATATCCCCATTCTTCAAGGGCACGAAGGACATTTGCGACCCCTTCTCCTTTTTTAGTAAGCTTATACGCTATAGTATCGTACCTTACGCTTCGCATTTTTATAATGATATTTTTGTCTATAAGGAACGTTAGAACCCTCGCGAGTTCTGTAGAACTCATTTCCGCACAGCTCTTCTTCATCTCATTAAACCTGCTCTGCCCTGCGACGAGGCAACATAGGACCTGCATCCTCCGCTTTGAAGAGGTAATCTCTATAGCTTTTGACAAACCCGCCATATTTCTCATAGATAACACCAAAGTTACTATAATGGATTTAAACAGCAACTACTTTATACCTCAGTGATTCACATGGTCAAAGAGATTTTCGAATGTCAGAATTGCAGTGCGATACAGGAGACAAATAGGCTAATGACGCCGATGCATTGCGGCATGCCGATGAGGAGAAAGGATGGTGCTTGATTAGGGGTGTATATATGGCAAATGACTTGATAGAGTTTTATGGAAGGGAATGCCCGCACTGCCACAGGATGGATTCTTTAGTTGTAAAGCTCGAAAAGGAAGAGAAGGTGAAGGTTGAAAAGATGGAGGTATGGCACGACGAGAAGAACGCTGCCTTATTCCAGAAAACCGACCAGGGAAAGTGCGGCGGAGTGCCGTTTTTCTTTAACAGGAAAACGCAGCAGTTCATCTGTGGGGAAACCGATTACAGAGGCTTGAAGGCGTGGGCTACGGGCAAGTAAAAAAGACGGTGCGCTTATGGCAAACATCAAGAAGTTCGATCTGATTGTGATAGGCAGCGGCGCTGGGGAGGATGTGGCGGTGGAAGCCGCAGGCCATGGGCTGAAGACCGCGGTGATAGAGAAAGGTGCTCTAGGCGGAACGTGCTTGAATCGCGGCTGCATACCATCGAAGATGCTTATCCATAGCGCTGACGTAGTCGAAGTGATAAAGAGTGCGGACCTCTTTGGGATAAAAGTAAAAGGCTATGAGATTGATTTTTCTTCGATAATAAAGAGGGTATCAAATGCAGTAGATGGCGATTCAAAAAGTATAGAGAATGCGCTCACGAGCGGGAACAATCCGGTGCTCTACCACAAGGAGGGCGAATTTGCAGGAAAGAAGACCATCAAGGTAGGGAACGAGATAATCACAGCTGATAAGATATTGATAGCAGCGGGTGCCAGGCCGAGCATCCCAAATGTTCCTGGCCTAAAGGAAAGCGGATATATCACGAGCGAAGAGGCACTCCGGCTAAAGAAACAGCCGAAGGTCATGACCATAATAGGTGGCGGGTACATCGCTACAGAGCTCGCCCACTTTTATGGTACACTAGGCACAAAGATAAACATAATCCATAGGAACGAGGTCTTGATAAACAGAGAGGATAACGACATTGCGCTCAGACTTACCGAAGTATTCAAGCAAAAGTATAACGTTTACACAGGCTATGAGCCAACAAAGGTATCCAAATCGGGAACAGTCTTCGAAGTCGAGATAAAGGACAAAAGAGGCAAAATGCAGGTCTTGAAATCCGATGCATTGCTTGTGGCGACGGGCGTAACTCCATATTCCGACACGCTAAAGCTGGAGAAAACAGGCGTAAAGACCAACGAGCGCGGTTACATAATCGTTGATGCGTATCTCAGAACCAACGTAGAGGGGATATTCGCGCTCGGCGACATTATAGGCAAATATTTGTTCAGACACTCAGCCAACCACGAAGCCGGGTATGCAATAGAGAACATGGTCCATAGCAAGCAGATACCTGTGGATTACAGAGCAATGCCACATGCAATATTCACATCTCCACAGATCGGTTCCGTCGGCAAGACCGAGGAGCAACTCAAGGAAGAAAAGATCGAATATCTTGTCGGAAAGTATGATTACATAAACACCGCGATGGGCTCCGCCATAGAGGACAGGACAGGGTTTGTGAAGATTCTTGTCGAGAAAAGAACTGGCAAGATAGCTGGCTGTCACATAATAGGCCACGAAGCATCAACCCTGATACACGAGGTAATCGTGGCGATGAAGAGTGGCAATGGCATGATAGACAACATCACAAGTGCCATTCATATACATCCTGCGCTGAACGAGGTTATATCAAGGGCAGCATATAGTATTGAATAACGATAAATTGGTGATAAAATGAAATGTAAAGCATGTGGACAAGAAATTGGAATGATCCAGGCCCCTTTTCATATGATGGGCATGCACGGATCGGCAGACAAGCTCAAGTGCAAGGCATGTGGAAGGTCTTTTGTTTCGCAAGGTGAACTGACGTCGCACCAGCAGAAGGCGCACATGTAATCGTTATGTTTGGGTGAAAAAATGGCAGAAAATAAATGTGAAATTTGCAACATGGCTCTCAAGTCTGAAGCTGAACTTATGGACCACAACCAAAAAATACACGGTCAGGCACCAAAGATCTGCAAGGCTTGCGGCGCTGCATTCAAGTCGGATAAGGCGCTCATGGACCACTCTGCGACCGCGCACAAGATGTAATCGGCCTTTGCATGATGAAGGTCTATAAGTGCAGTGTCTGTGGTTTCAGCTATCGCATCAAGAGCCTGGCAATAAAGTGCAAGGCTTATTGCACCAAGCATGGGGTTTGCAGCAACGAGATAACAAAGCAATCCATAGAACGTTCTCAGGGATGAGCGCTTGCTGGACCTTGCAGTCTACTGGTTCATGTTTCCCGCGTGTATATTCATAGCAGCCATGGCTATGTTCACTGGTATAAGCGGTACAGCAATGCTTACGCCGTTCATCATTCTTATCTTTCCGTTGATCGGTGTTCCACAACTTACCCCTGCCCAGGCGATAGGCATGGCGCTAACCACGGAATTCTTTGGGTTCATCTCCGGAGTTTACGGTTACTATAGGCTAAAGCTCATCGATTACAATATCGTAAAAAGGCTAACCATTGTATCTGTGCCTGCGATAATAGCGTTCGCGCTCATATCACAGACAATAAGCGGCGTTCTGCTCAAATCGGCTTACGGCGTTCTCATGGTTGTAATTGCAGCTTATCTCTGGCTGACTGCGAAGAGTACCGTGCGGAACAGAGACCTTGAAGTAGTGCCAAAAGAGGTGTTGCAAATAAAGAGAATTGATGAGGGGAAAGTTATTACGCGAGTCAAAACCGCGGATGGCAAGACCTACTCTTATAGGGCGTGCAACACCAAATTAGGACGGTTAGTCACTTTGGTAGGAGCCGCAATGGAGGGGCTGATATCAGTTGGGCTTGGTGAGCTCGAAATGCCGAATCTTGTGAGGAACTGCAAACTGCCTATAGCAGTGTCGGCAGCCACTTCTGTGGCCATAATAGCAGTCACAGTCCTGGCAGGCGCATCAGTCGACATGCTTCTCCTGTTTTCTAAGGGCGGCACGGGTGCGATTCCCTACAACCTTATAATCTACACTATACCAGGTGCAATAATAGGCGGACAGATCGGCGTAAGGCTGCAGGGCAGGCTTTCGTCAAAACACACAGAAAGGTTCATATCCGGTCTTTTCGCATTGATAGGCATGGCTTTCCTGTACGTGGTGCTGCCTTACCTGTGAATCAGCTACGCTGCTTGTTTCTATCGGGATATTTCTGTAGATAGCTGACAACATAGGGACACTGTGGGTCGACCTTCATCCCACTTCTCTTGGCAAAATCGAATGCAGCATCTGTAAGTTCTTTTGCAATGCCTTTTCCGCGCTCCTCATCAGGCACATATGTGTGATATACCCGCATCACACTGCCAACAATATCATAGCGAAGCTCAGCTTCACCATGCTTCGTCTTGGTGTAAAATCTGCCAGTGGAATGTTCTATCCTCATATATAACATTAAAAAATCAAGACCTATTTATAATAACCTTTTGATAAAGCGCTGTCCACATCGGTTGAGGTGGACTTCCAGGTGGATTTGCTCTTCTGGACGATATCAAACCATATAGATGTATATAAAATGATATCGTTCCTACACCGCCCTTCACGGCCGATTGTCGCCCCCGCCACACCATTTTCTTGAAAGATTTCTCCGACGGCAAAGCGAAACCAAAATTTCTGCCTGTCGTCGAGGGGGTCAAATCCCGCCGTTTACCAGGATTCTAAAATACTAAAATCTACTAATGAATATTAAATTAGTAGAAAGCTTTATATACTCGCAGTATCATACTAATTACTACTAAATTAGTAGTTATACGAGTGAATAAAATGAATCTACCAGATGCACCACCAACAGATGAAGAAGTTAATATGCTATTTGCTAGATCTCATCCGATAGAAAGGATTACTTTGTTTAACGAGTATTTGGAGATTGTACAAACCGAATACCTACACTGGACAGATTTTCAAGAAAAATTCAAAAATGCAAAATTAACACCTACGGATTTAAGGCTTTTGTGGGGTTACACAAATCTTAGCAGGCAACTTAATTCAAGAATAATTCCATTCCTAACATTAAACTTACGTTATGTTCAAACGCCTCAGCTTGAGAAAACCTTACACGTTATAGATATGCAAATAGGAGACAAAATAGAACTGGAAGAAAAAGTACCAGAAGCAGGCCTAAGGAAAAAATATTTAGTAAATTCATTAATGGAAGAAGCTATTGCGTCAAGCCAAATAGAAGGAGCGGCAACTACGAGAGCCGTAGCGAAGAAAATGTTACAGGAAAATAGAAAACCACGAACCAAAGATGAACGAATGATAGTCAATAATTATCTTGCCATGAAATTTATTAAAGATCAACTTCAAAAGTCGCGCAGATTGAATATAGATTTCATCAAGGAACTACATAAAGTAGTAACACACCACACTTTAGAAAAAACAGAGTACGAAGGGCAGTTTAGAGATAACAATGATATAAATGTCTACTATATATCAGAAGAAAAACACGGGGAGATTGTAAAGCAACTGATTCATACACCGCCAGACTATAAAAAAATAAAAGATTTTATGGAAGAGTTTTGCAATTTTGCTAACAATGAACAACGTGGTTATTACCTTCATCCTATAGTAAAGGCAATTGCGTTACATTATATGATAGGGTATTTACATCCATTTTACGATGGAAATGGACGCACTGCAAGAGCATTGTTTTATTGGTATGCATTATCTCAAGGTTATGACTATCTTGAGTACATAGCCCTATCTACTGCTATAAAATCAGCATACAAACAATATCCTATGGCCTACTTATATGCTGAAAGCGATCATAACGATATTACGTATTTTGTCAAATTTAATATGGAAATGTTGAACACAGCAATAAATTCATTTAAGGCTTATATAAATAGGAAAAAGATTGAAAATAGAAAGATTCTTGACACAATCCACAGAGACCGTAGATTAAATTTGCGTCAAGCCGATATTATAAATAACTTAAGTAAATCTGAAAGACGCATAACAATAGAGGAAATGCAGGAACGTTATAATATAACATATGAAACCGCAAGAACAGATCTTTTAGAACTCGTTGAGATAGGATTTATGCACAAATTACCAATAGGAAAACGATTCTTCTTTATGTTAGATAAAGAGGAGGTTTTGCGTTCAATGCACGATTTGACCGAAAACGGCCAGAAATAAAATCTGTGGAATATGAAGCATGTGGCAGAAGGCTACGTAGAGAAGGATGCTGAACTTTTCATCTGTCCACATCGTTCGAGCTGGACTTCCAGATGGACTTGCCTTTCTGGGGTCCATCCTTTTTAGCAATCCCTCCGCCTCCTCGCTGATGCTGGGCTCCATCCTGATTTTTATCCTGAGCAGGATGATCTTTGGGTTTTCCTCTGCTGCCTTCTTCAGCTCCTTGCGAAAGTTTTCTGCATCCCTTGTCCCTCCAATTCAACCACCATCTATGGTCTGTTCTTGGCAATATTCATATCCAGCGCAGGCCCTGGCCGCGGCGGCGATGCTAAGAAAAATTGTAAAGTATTAAAACCTTTGACTTTTATATAGGTTCGATGGCCAGAAAGCCAAAACCACGAACGCATACTATGTCATTTATTGCGGTGATCGTGCTTATCATAGTTGCGATAGGTGCCCTGCTTTATCTGAAAACATACAGTGCGGTGAACGCGCTGCCCAGGGTCACCACTACGGCCATAGACGTGGGCATTGTCGTCCTCGCTGGGCTAATGATAATAGAGATAATGGCCAGGGCGCTACTGCGGTACGGCGCGGCTCACGGGGTGGCCGGGGGAGTGGCGAGCGTCACCTCCTTCTTCAGGCTGTTTGCGTACTCGATGCTGCTCTTCATAGTGCTCTACGTAATCGGGATAAACATCACCGCCGTGCTGGTCGGGGCCGGCTTCCTTGGCATAGTGTTTGGGCTCGCCGCACAGGCGACCCTCGGAAACCTGTTCGCGGGGCTGGTGCTCCTCTCTTCGAGGCCGTTCAAGCCCGGCGACCGCGTGACAATGTCCACGTGGCAGTACGGGGCGATTCCGCCGACATACCCACACGATTGGCTCATACCTGGCTTTTCGGGAGTGGTCGAAAAGGTCGGTCTGATGTACACCGAGGTGATTGATGACGACGGCACCTACCATGTGGTGCCGAACGGCGTGCTCAATCAGGCGGTGATAATAAACTACGCGCGGACGGAGAGCATGCACATGAGGTTCAGGATTGAGGTCAGCAACTCCATCGATTTCATGAAGTTCGAGAACGCGATGCGCCTTGAGCTTCGGAGGGCGAGGCTCGATCGGGGGCACGAGATAAGCTTCAAGGTTATGGACATCAACATCTCGAGCTATGGGATAGGGATATTCTGGCGCGTCGTCGATCTTGGGACGGAGGAGGCTCTTAAGAGGAAGGTGGCCGCTGCCGCGCTGAGGGTGGTGAAGAGGTTCACCAAGTAGGCCATGGCGAACTTAAAAGTCTTTGCTCATAAACTACCTCGTGGACAAAAAGATGAGGAGCATAAGGCGATTGAAGAAGGCGATCGAGGTCGTGGCGTACCTGTCGCTGATCGTTGACATCGCAATAGCGGCGTCGACGCTGTTCTACCTGAACACCAGCAACGTCAACTTCTTCAAGCTGCAGCAGTTGCTCAACTATGCGCTCACCGCAATAGTGATACTGTCAATAATACTCTTCATGGCCCTTGTCTTCCTGTCGTACTACATCAAGCTCCTCGCCAGGCTTGCAGGAATAACTCATCCAACCGAGAACTCGCGATAACATTCTACCTCAGAGGCCTATGGCCTGTTGGTCCTGCCTGGCAGGCAGCTGCCATCGTTGTGCGCTGAATTTACGCTTACTTCCGATACTCCGGCAAGCTTTTTATATGCCGCATGACCACCTTATATCTGGTTCTAAGGGTGTGATATATGGCAAGAATAGCTTTGTTGGTCGGGAGCGGGGTCTTCGACGCGGGCGCGAAGAATTACAAGAACTACGTGGAGGAGTTTGCTGATTTTGCCAACAAAAACAGGGTTGACAAGGTCATCATATCTGGGGGGCATACCAATCCGAAGGTCGACGATTCTGAGGCTTCTTCTATAAAGGCGTACATCGCGCCGCGCCTCAACAAGAAGATAAAAATCCTTACAGAGGGCAAGTCCATAACTGCATCTCAGTCCATAAAATTCGCGAAGCCGCTGGTCAGCATCAGGCCCAGCGATGATGTGACGGTGTTTTGCGACGCATCTATCGCGATCAAGGTTATGTGGTTCATCATGCATTATTGGTTCGAGATGAGCAGGGAGCAGATTGAGAAGGACGCGCTTGGGTTTGTCACCACTCATTATACAAAGAAAAACGGTGCAGAGTCTATGGGCAAGTGGATTGGCGTAACGGGAGTTTTGTACAAGAACGTCGAAGTCCATCCGTGTGTGATCAACACAAATGTTCATTCTGCAATCGCCCAACAGCTTGTCTCTTTGGTTGATGTCGCTGCGCTCTACAACCCTGAGCTACAGAA
>DAHXLY010000019.1 GCA_027365735.1 Microcaldota archaeon | reverse complement strand
GGTGGACGTGCGCGATGATGGCCACATTTCGAATCTGGTCGAGAGTCCCCATTATCTTGGTTATCTCTTCAACTACGAATTCTTTTCGTGCCATGCCCGCACCAGCTTACTTGGCGCTCCTCGCCATCCTCTCGATCTCGTTCTTCCTCTTTATCGCATAGCTGTTGACGTCGGCCCTGGCGGCCATTACCAGTTCGTTGGCTAGCGCATCCTTTAGGCTCTTCTTCACGCCGAATGCGCCGACGACCGTCGCCATCGCTATGTTCCTGATTGCAATGTCCAGCCTCCTGCTCGCGCTTACGTCGACAGGGACGTTTGAGATAATCCCCCCGTACCTGACCCTGGTCGTGTCTTCTATCGGAGCGCTGTTCTCAAGGGCCCTGACAAGGACTTCCACCGGGTTCTTGCCGGTCTGCTTCTGAATAACTTCGAACGCTTGCATAATCGCCTTCATTACGGTGAACTTCTTCCCCTGGAGGCGGCCCTTCGTTCTGATTATCTTTCCTCCGACCTTCCCTCCCGTTCCGCCTCGCATCATGTCGTTCGCAAGCCGCTCGACGATGTTGATCGTCGCCTTTGAGAATCGCTTGTTCGCCGTCCTCCTGAAAGAATCGGGGAAGACGGTCGGCTTGAGGTTAAGGTAGTTCCTGAGGCTTGGGTCAAGGATCTCGACATTCCAGCTGTACTTGTTGAAAAGCAGGATGTTGTTGTTCGACATGCTTGTTGCGGCCGCCCCATCACCGGCCGGCGGCTTTGGAGACTTCTTTCGCACGGCCTTCTTCTGCTGTTCCTCCGCTGCGGGCGCCGCCGTCTGTTCTGCGGCCTTCTCCATCACTGCGGTTTCCTGTTCAGCCATGAATATCATTCATCATTCTCTTTCATTATCTCTTCGGCTTTTCCTTCTTGCCGATCCTTATCTGTTCGAGGTCTGTACCATTCACTTCCCGGACCTTGTACTTCCAGCCCGGAATGCATCCCATCTGCCCCCTCTGCGACCCGCCCAATCCTTCTATGGTGACCTCATCGTGTTCGTCGATGAAGTTGATAGTCCCGTCGCCCGGACAGAACGCGCCGACGACCCTGTGGTTTTTGATAAGCTGGACCTTGACGCCCTTGATTATTCCGGAGTGGGGCTGCTTCTGTTCGCAGGTGATCTTCTGAAGCACGATGCCCTTTGCCCTCGGCACGGTGCCGACAGCGTCGAACTTCGCCTTGTTCTTCAGCAGCCTTCGCTTGAGCCACTTCTTCAGAAGGCGTTGCCTCTTCCTCTGCGTGACGAGCTTCCTTGCTGCAAATTCTCCGTTTGGCATAGCATCACATTAAGCTTTTTCCTTCTCCTCCTCGAGTATCTTGGAGTTGCCCTCCTTGATTATCGAGAGCACCGACACCGAATAGGGCTTTCCGCAGACCGCCCCGAGTTCGACGGTATTGCCCTCGAACGGGATCAGCCTTATGTTTGAGACCTTTGAAACGTGCTGTATGTCCTGGAGTATTTCCGACTTGTTGTTCGAGGCGACGATGATCATCTTCGCCGCGTTCTTCTTGACGCTGTGCATCACCTCGTTGACGCCGATAGCTACCTCACCGCTGTCGACCGCTAAGCGTATATTGTTAGCCAAATCAGCCATGAAAACACGAGATTTTTCTGCTGTATAAAGAGCCAAAACTCCGAGAGAAATCCCACAATACTTACAGCAGAAAGGTATAAATAGCTATTAGCTTTGCGGAAGCGCGGATTCAGCCCCGGAGGAGCGCCTCCATCTCCTTCCTTTTTATGCCGAACTGCGGCGCAAAGTTTCCGTCGAGAACACCGCCGTTCTTTTTGATGGCCTTTGCGGTCTTCATCACCAGCGGCCTGAGTTCGGCGATTTCATCCTGTGTGAAATCGAATGACCAAATGACCTTCGCGGCTTCGTCGAACGAGCCCTCTTCGATGAGCTTCTTAACCGGGTCCTCGAGGGACGGTCGGCAATCGGCACTTGTAAGCCCCAACGCGTCCATGGATGCAGATGCCTCCTCTATTTTCCTGTCGCCCACCATGCCGGCGATTTCCTCGATAAACTTCGCCTTTGTGCCGGCCGATGTTGGCAACTCGCTAATTTTTATTCCGGTGTTCTCCAGCAGATGGATTGTTTCCCCCATGCTGCGATCCGTCAATGATTTTTCCGCAAGCTCAAGCACCTTTGGTTTCAGCATCTCCAGCTCGGCGGGGCCCAGCCACTCCGCGACCTTGTTGAAGTTCTCGACCAGGAACGGACTGCCCCTCTCCTTGGCCTCCTTGAGGATCTCCATGTAACCCTCGGCTATCGCAGGCCTGTACTGTTCAGGTTTCAGGCGCGCCATTCCAATGCCGGTCCTCATGCGCATGAACGCATATGGACAATCCGATGACCATGTGTGCTGGACAGCCAGCTTTACTCCCTCTATGGCGGCGCCCTGCAGCGCCTCTTTATCGATCTTGTACTTATCGACGAGATACCTTATCCTTTCTGGGATTACCATAGCTGGACCATTGTCTATGAGCCAGGATATCCCCTTTGCAACGGCAGGTGCATATTCCTCGTGCTTAAGACTGAACTCCTTTATCGTCTCGTTCAGATCACTGATGTCATAATGGTAGATTTGGTGCGGTATTGCAGCTACAACCACACTCACAATTTCTTTCCTGGTGGCCCCCAGTTCCCTGCTCGCATATGCCAGCACGGAGGTAGTATACCTCGGGCTGTGGTTTGAAAGGAGATATTCCGATGCCTGGATTAGTGCGGTCTTGAAATCCCCATCCTTTATTTCGTACTCCCTTGCCAGCTTCTTGGCGGTGTTGAGAACATCCCCCACATCCGCATCTTTGCTTCTTCCCTCGATTACAAGCTGGCGGATTACCAATGGAACAAGGTATTGACGCGCTGGCAGATCTTTTGTCTTGAACGACTTTTCTATTACATCCACTGCTGCAGAGTGATCGTCTGACCTCAGCGTACCCACTATGGATTTTGATAAATCAACAGCGGCTAACTGGAAGACTAGTTTCATTTCCGACTCGCTTAGTTCCCTCGCAGCAGACACGGCCACATTCTCACCTAACCAACTCAGTACAAACGCCTATTTAATGGTTGTAGTAGGCTTGACGCTGGTCGTCGTCTTGCTAGTCGTACTTGTCGTCGGTTTCGGCGATGGATGGGGCATGGGGATCGAGGTCGTCGTGCCGGTGGTCGACGATGTTGAAATGGAGGATGTCGTTGAAATAGAGGACGTCAATGCTGTTGTGGATACCTGCGAAACGGTGGAGGTCGTATTCACATTTGTCGCGGGGAGCACAGACTTCAGTGCACCGGTGAGCATCCACACCACCACAATAAGCGCGACGGCCATGATTGCGAGGGCAGTCTTGTCGTCCATGAAAAGGTTTGGGGCGCAAGAAATAAATACAGATTCAGTTCATCAGTTCAGGGGGTGTGAAGGATGGCAACCGTAAATCTTGAGGGAGCGCTGAATGATGGACAGCAGGAGGAGATACTCCACGATGTATCTAGGCTGGTGGAGAGGTTTGACAGAAGCGCAGTTGAGCAGGTGAAAAGGAATCTGGAGCGGAACCCGGAGAATGCGCGCGACAGGTTTTTCCTTAACATGCTGCGAACCCGCCTTGAAGGAGAGGAAAATCGGTCCTGATTTTATCAGCTGGCTGGTCCGCCTCCGCCCTAGTATGATCCGCCCTCGCCGGTGGTGAGATAAGTCCCTCCCTGAAAGCCGGAAGGGAATACAACTGAGGATGGTACCTCTATTCCCCCGTCTGATGCCCGAACCAGAGAGAGAGAGAGAGAGAGAGCCACATTGGTTGATGTTATTTTGTTGTGAATGGTCCAGACCATGTGGCGGTTGCCCGCAATATGGTGGTTGTGGTGGACATTGTTATCAACAGTTGGTTTGTTATCTTCGTATAGTGAGGCACACAGGAGACGGAGCAGCATGTTTGAGCACAGAAATATATATTGCCGATGTACATGGCTTAAAATATTAGATATTAATTCTGTACAGTGGTGTTGCAACCAGCCGGCTCGATGAAGTTGTTGCTCAATATCAGCTTGAGATATCCAACGAATGGAATGCTGCCGATCACCTTGCCCTGAACATAGGTCAGGTTTGGCGGCACGTTGAAATACTGTATGTCAAGTCCTGGGTTGTTGTCACCCTTGGTGAGCGAATAGTAAGTGCCGTTCACATCCACCATGGCGTACACACGGTGAACTATGTATGTGTCGCCGTACTTGTAGAATTGGTCCTGCGGAACGGTCTGGTACACGACCACGCTGTTGTTCTTGTTCCAGCTGACGGTCGTGTTGGCGATCGACACAGACTTGGTGTACGCCTCTTGTATCATCGAGCCATTCTGTGCCTCGACATTTACCGCACCGCACCAGTACTTTATCAACCCCGTCTGTGACGATGGTTGGATTATCTGCTGGCCGGATCCTGTGCTCTGGAGGAGACCGATGCTGTAGCCTGGCTTGATTATCTGGGACACCCTTACTCCGTAGGGGGTGGTATTGTACGCTACGCACTGGAGCGATGAGTAATTGAGGTTCGAGAACTCCGCTGACCACGCAGACTGCGACACGTTCACAACCGGGGCGTTTATGTTATCGTGGTTGACACCCTGCAGGAGTATCATGTCCCCCCTATTCAGCACCGGGAGCATGCTGCAGCTCGGCACGACGTCAAGCGGATACGGCGTGTTGAGCAAAAACCTGAGTCCGTACCAAAGAATCAGCACTGCGGCTATCGCCCCCACCACCTCGATGGCGTTCCTGCTGAAGCCCTCCTCCTTTATCCCGTTCCTTATCTCGATTGCCAGCAGTATGATTATGGTGAAAAATATCGCCGCTCCGATAACTATGGCGACGGACGGCAATCCCTGGACAGCCAGGTATATGACAAAAAGAAGGACTAGGACCACATAAACTGGCGTGGTGTTTAGCGTCTTCTGCGCGGCTGCGGGGCTGGGCCTCGTTGCTGTCTTACGATTGGGCTGCCTCTTGCCTATTGCCATCTGGAGAACACCTTAAGCGGTCTGTCCGGATAGCTGTATCCCCACAACCTGAGATTCGTTGCTCCTGTTCACCACGCCGATCGCGGTATCGGAGGCGGATATGAGCGTGTCGTTGTGGCTCA
The DNA here is from genome assembly GCA_027365735.1 of Microcaldota archaeon. Lineage (GTDB taxonomy): Archaea > Micrarchaeota > Micrarchaeia > Micrarchaeales > Micrarchaeaceae > JAJZYD01. Next base: position 26,265 of record DAHXLY010000019.1, on the reverse strand, counting down.
CAACTATGAATTGAGACTTGTCGCTCAGCTCTTTTATAAGTTTCGATAGCTTCTTCGAGTTCTCCTTGTCGAGGGCGACGTCTATCTCGTCAAACACGTAGAACGCCATCGGCCTGCGCATCTGGATGGCGAATATCATCATCAGCATCATAAGCGACTTCTGGCCTCCCGAAAGAAGGTCGGCGTTGTGCTTCTTGCCGTTTATCTCCACGTCCACAATCAATCCCGACTCGAATGGGCTCTTCTGGTCCTGGAGCTTCAGGCTCGATTCGCCGGGATAGACATAGTTAAAGAGCTTCTTGAAGTTCTCATTAACCGTGTGAAGGGTGTCCATGAAGACGCTGAGCTTCTTCTTCTCGATCTCCTCTATCATCGACTTGATCGAGTCCTTCTCGCTCTCGAGCTTTTCCATCTTTCCCTTTGCTTCCTCGACGTCCTTTTTCTTGGATTCGTACATCTCCGGGGCCTTCATGTTGACAGCGCCGAGCTTGTCGAGCTCGAACCTCGATGTGATGAGTTGTTTGTCGAGCTCCTCCATCTTCGCCCCCTTTATCAGTTCGCACTTCTGGTAGGTGGCGAGTTCCGCCCTGAGGTCCGCGAGCCTTGTGCTGAGCTGGGATTTCTTGCTCTCGAACTCGAAGAGATCGCGCCCGACGCGCTCCAATTCCAGTCCCGCCTTGCCCTTGTCGTTCGCGAGCTTCGCGATCTTTTCGTCAAGCGTCTGCACTTCTTTGAACATGCCAGATGTCTTCTTGTCGTGGCTCTCCAACGATGTCTGGAGTTCGGCCTTCTGTTTTGACATCGCCTCGATCTCCTTTGCTATCTGGGCGCTCTTTGTCTTGAGGGCCGTGACTGTGGATCTTTCCTTCTTCACCGCCGCCTCGAGTTCGTCTATCCTTACGGTGTGCATCTCGTTCTCCTTTGTGAGCTGCGCGATGTCCACCTTTAGTTTGTCGACCTCAGCGACCATTGCCTTAAGCTTTTCAGCCTCCTCCTTCGTCTTTGAGTGCTTGCCCTTGTGCGCGACCACCGCATCCAGCTGGTTCTTCAGGTCGGCGTGCTCGACCTTCAGCTGCTTCGCGATCATTTCTGTGCGCTCCCTCTCCGCCTTCATCGAATCTAGCATCTCCTTTATCGCCTTGTTGTTTCCTTCATGGTCCTTCACACCCTTCTCGAGCGTGTCCATCCTGCGGTGCACCTCCTCCTCCGCCTCGAGCGAATGCTTCATCTCCATGTCGTAGTTGACGCTTTCCATTTCATTGTGCGCGATGGTCTTCCTCATCGTCTCAATCGCTGCGTTCGCATCCTTCTGCTTCTGGAACAGGTCGGTTCTATCTTTCTCGACCTTGTTGAGCTTCGCCTCGACAGCCGCGGCCGTCATTGTTACCCTTATGCTGCCGCCGGTCACCACGCCTGAAGTCTCGACCAGGTCGCCTTCCAGCGTGACGAACCTTCCGCTCCCAACTCCGGACTTGCGCGCGTCATTCACGCTCCCTACCAGGTAGGTGGCTGAGAATATGTAATCAAAAACTTTTTCGAACTTCTTTTCGTACGAAACAAAATCGACAAGCGGTTTGCCCGCCGCTTTTCCCGCCGCGGATTTGACAACCACATCCTTTATCGGAATGAATGATGCCCTTCCCATCTTCTGATCCTTGAGGATCTTTATCGCATCGTTTGCGATGTCAATGGAATCGACTACAAAATAGTTCAGCCTCGCCCCTGCAGCGACCTGCACGGCGAGCGCATGCTTCTCTTCGTAAGTGCAGAGGTCCTGAGCACGCCCGTAAAACCCTTCCTTCAGGCCCTTCTTCAGCGCCGCCATGCTCCTGTCAGAATCCCCGCCACCGAGCCTCGCCCACTGGTCACGGAGGTTGATCTGCTCCGTGTTTAGGGCGGACATCTTTGCCTCTATTTCTACGAGTATTTTCTGCTCCTTTTCAAGCGCGCTGGAGACCTCCTTCCTGTTCTTTTCGAGCGTTGAGAGCGCCTCCTTGCTCGATTTTATCTTGTTGGTAAGCGTTGTCCTCCTTGATCCGAGTTCGTTGAGCTCTTTGTGCATCTCGAGGATGTTCTTCTCAAGGTTTTCGTGCTCGTTGTTCATCTTCGCGAACTCCGCCGAGATATTTACAAGCTTACCCTCCGTCTGCTCGAGCTTCTTGTAGTTCTCGTTGTACCTTTCCGTCAGATTTCCGGTCTCAACCCCGTCCTCGCCCTGTTTTGGGAGAGCCTTGCTCTTTACCTCCAGCTCGAAGCTTAGCCTCTTTATCGAATCGTAATTGTCCTTCTCCTTCCCCCTGATCGTCTTCAGTTCGTTGTCGAACTGCTCGATCCTCTCCTTCGCAGACCTTGCCTGCTCCTCGGCGGCCTTGATCTGCTCTTGGAAGACCGCGATGTTCTTGTTGGTCTCCTCGAGTATCTTGTTTGTCGACGCCACCTCTGCGGATTTTGCGCTCATCCCCTTTGTGAGCCTCTCTTTTTCGGAGGAAAGCGAGGTGATCTCTCCGTCCAGCTCGGATTTGCGCTTTTCATACTGGGACTTGAGGATCGTGCGTTCCTCGAATGACTTTGCCGCCTCCTCCAACTTAGTGCGCGAGTCGTCCTCCCTCATCTTCAGGAGGGTGTAGTTCGTCGACTTGATCGTGTTTGATAGTTCTGTGTAACGTTCCGCATCCTTCTTCTCTCTCTCGAGTTCATTCATGTAACCCGCGCGCTCGTTGAGCATGATCTTCGTCTCGTTTATCCTTACGTCCACCTTGTCCAGCTCCTTCATCGCCGCGTCGCGCTTCTCGTTGAACTCGCTGATGCCCGCCGCGATGTCGATCAGTTCCCTCCTCTGGCGGGGATTCAGGTTGAGCAGGTACGTGATCTCTCCCTGCGTCATGGTGTTGGTCTCGTTGATGTTGCTGTTGTGGCTCCTCAGCACCTCTATGACCTCCTGTCTCGTGACCCGCTTGCCGTCCAAGCGGTAGGAAACCTTCCTGTCAGACCTGATGCTCCTGGTGACCTCTATGTTCCTATCCCCCGAAAATCTCACCCTGACCGAGGCGCGCTTGAACCCGTCGTCCTTGCTGTTCTTTATGAAGTTGTTGATAAGCTGGTTGGAGGTGTTTATCCTCATCCTCTTGAGCGAGGTCTCGCCCATCGCGAACAATAGGGAGTCGCAGATGTTGGACTTCCCGGATCCGTTAGGGCCGACTATGCAGTTGAAGCCCTTGTTGAACTTTATGGTCGCGTTGCGGAAAGACTTGAAGTTATGGATGGCTACCTCATCTATGTATAGCATCTGTACACCGGTCGCTCTATTATATGAAAAGGAGGCTTATTTAGACCTTTCGAGAGGATTCGGGTTACTTCGGTGGGGTCTGTGAGGGTGGAGCCATGGACGGACCGGTGCTCTGTCTCAAGCCCAGTATCGCAACAATCACGAAGACAATGCCGAACCCCATCAGGGCAAATTGCGGTATGTTGTTCGAGAGCGTTCCCTGGTTTATCTCGCTGAACCCGCTGGTCGGATTTACGAGCAACTGCACGCTCGACCCAGTAGTGTATTGGCTTACGGTGCTCTGGGCGGCGGATTACGAGCTTGACGTGACAAACGACTGGCTTCCGACATGGGAAGCGCCGTTGTAGGTGTAGGTGTACGACACCACTGGGGCATAGCACGCGTAAGTGGACGTGGACTGGTAGCCATTATTGTTGTTGTGGCTCGCGCAGGTCTGTGTGAGCACCTGGGTTCCGGTTACTGCGCCGCTGGTTGCAACCAACGTGGTAATGTTCAAGTAGTAGCTATACGCGCCGACAGCCACCAGTGCAATTCCGATCAGTATGGCTATTATCGCACCGCCCTTGCCCATCGGCTGTGATCCTCCGTACCCTCCATAATATTGCATGCAGATAATGAGTTGGAAAGGAATAAGGAGTTAAGCACTCTATTTCGGATTTGTAGGCAGGTGGAGCGCGACAACCGACTCGACATGCGGGGCATAGAGTATTCCCGCAAGCCGCTTTCCCTTCATGACCGCAAGAACGGTTGCGTCCTCGTACCTCATCTTCTCGATCGCCTTGGAGAGTGGCGCGCTATATCCGATTTCAGGTAGCTCAGATGCATATGCTGAGACATCCGAATCTAGTATGGACGCGGTCTCCTTGCTGAGTGGGCTGACGGATATCTTCGATACAGCATAGGTCTTGCCGCCCTTCTGGAATAAAATAATGTGAGTCCCTTTCTTCAGCAGCACCTCGTAGACCTTTCTCATCTTTGTTGCCGGAGCGACCATAGCATAATTGCTGCTTATCGCCTGGCTGACCCTCAGGTTGGCCGTGTACTTTATTATGTACGACATCTCAAGCTCACCCTGCGCGCCGCTGTAGACGAACAGCACCACTATTAGGTCCCAGACGACCACAAACAGTGAATTGGAGTTGAATAACCCACCTGGCGTTTGTATCAGGTAGATTACACTTCCGGCTATGAACAAGAATATTATCGCCTTGCTGACGTTCACCGCAATCTCCGTGGCCTTGTACTGGTCGTATTTCTTCTCTAGCCATGACTTCAAGACCCTTCCTCCGTCAAGCGGGAATGCAGGCAGTAGGTTGAACACCCCAAGTATGATGTTCAGCAAAAAGAATATCTGGAAAATCTGCTTCCACCCGCCCGCCGGAAGGAAAATGTCTATCAGTCCAAACCCAAGGCCCATGAATATGCTGCTCAGCGGGCCGGCCAGTGCAATTCTGAAGGAAACATCTGGGTTGGCGTCCTCTAGATCTATTATAGATGCGCCTCCGATTGGAAGAAGCAGAATTTTCTTGACTGCGATTCCATTCCTTCTTGACGTGACGGAATGCGCCAACTCGTGAAGAACCACGAACACGAAAAGTATTATCACGGGGAGGAGTATGCCAGTGAAAGCGGCAATGAGCAACAACAGGAGGAATGTCCAGTGGAGTTGGATATCAATCCCGAATATGCTGCCGATATCGAACGCTGAATCTGCCATGATGATGTTAATGTGCATACGTATTTATTGATTTACCGCAGTTAGATGATCATGGAACAGGATGAGAGGATAAAGTTCGTTTACAATGAGGCCGCAGCGGTGGTTACTATAAAATCGAAAAACTACCTAGTGGTCGGCGACCTGCATATCGGCATGGAGCGGAAGCTTTCCCATAAGGGGATCCATATCCACGAGGCATTGGGAGGGATGGTGAAAAAAATAAAGGAGCTGGCCGAGGAGTTCGGCGCAAATGATATAATTATACTTGGTGATGTAAAGGAGTCGATATTGTATCCCGATTATGCGGAGCTAAGTAAGCTGAAGGAGTTCTTTGAACAGTTGAAGGAGTTCAATATAATAGTGACGATAGGAAACCACGACCCGCACCTTGACGAACTGGTGAAATGCACGATGGTCGAAGAGCTTATCATCGGCGACTTCGCGTTCCTCCACGGGCACAGGTGGCCGACCGAGGCAGCAATGGGCGCGGACTACATCCTCGCGGGGCACAACCACGTGGCGATATCGATCATGGACAAACAGGGGGGGCTTTACGTCCAGAAAGGATGGCTGATCGCAAAAGTGAAAAAGAAGAAGGCAGCCGAAAAGTACAGGGAGTTCAATAAAGATGCAAAGTTAGTGGTGATGCCGGCCTTCAACGACCTGATAACGGGAATGCCGGTGAATGAAAAGAGGCATGAAGACAACCTGAGTCCCCTTTTCAGGAACGAAATCTTCGACTACAAGAATGCCGAGATCTACAGCTTGCACGGCGACCTGGTAGGAACTCCGCGTACCATGAAGAGTGTCAAGTACAAGAGACCTGAGCGCGAACGAAAGAAAAGATAACGACGACTACTTCAGTATCGTTATCGGGATTACTCCCTTTTCGTATTCAACCTCTGCGAGGTCGATCGGGTTCAGCATCCCTTCCGGAACCTTGACGAGCGGCGGTGCCCCATAAGCCAGCTGGAGGGCCCTCGCTCCGATAATTCGGGCTTTTTCGAACTTTGTGTACTTTTCCTGCATTTATTCACCATAACTAGCGTAATTAGATTGGGCTCGGCTTGAACCTTGCCTTTGTCTCCTCTATCTCGTGCTGGACCTGCTGCTTCCACGGGAGGAAGACGTCCGGATTCTCCGGATACTTTTCATAGAGCGCGTTGAGCTTCTTCATCTTGTTTACTGCCCAGACGAGGTTTGTGAATGCGGTGATGTTCATCGCGCCCTTCACGAGCATCGCCATCTTCTGCTTGAGACCGAGCTTCGCGCTGCCCTCGAGGTTCAGTGAGGCAGGCCTTCCGTATGAAATGTCCTGAGCCTCCCTCTCTGTGAGGAAGTTCTTCATTCCGTAGTTGAGCTGCTCATTGTTGAGCGACTGCATATAAATTCTGAACACTTCCATTCCTGCCGTCTTACTGCCGTACGCCTTGTTGAAGTCTAAGTTATACTTCCACAGCCCCTTCATGCTGACGTCGCCCGCCTTTATCGCATCGGCCGCATCTTCGCCGGCGAGCACACCTGCGATCAGGGCCGGTCCGATTCCTCCTGCGCTGATTGGGTTCGGCATCGCCATGCTGTCGCCGGCTCCCATGTATCCGTTGTAAACAAGACATTCGAGCTGCCTTCTCACCGCGACTGACCAATAACCCTTTCCGTTCTTGTCCTTGTCGTAGATCTTTGGCTTCTTTAGGTTCGGCACCCACTCAACGTACTGATCCATCAAAGTATGAAGTGAATCCTTCTTGCCGAGCTTCTGGTTCCTGATTTCTATGCTCGACTTCTGGGTTCCGATTCCGATGTTAACACGTCCGTTGCCCTTCTTCGGAAAGACCCATCCGTATCCGCCCGGCGCCAGCACCTGATTGAGGTGGATGAGCGCGTTCTTCGGGTCGTAATACTTCAGATCTTCATGCGTAACCTCCATGTCGTAAATATACCTTCCCGTCGACTCGAGGTCGTCTATGTCGACAACCTTGTCAACGAATTTGTTGTCAGGCAGCTTCCTCCTGAGGTTTGTCGCCACACCGAGGCAGTCAATCACCACCTTCGCCCTGAACTCCTTGTGCACCATCGCGTGGTCCTTTCCGGAGACTCCGACCACAAAGTCGTTCTCGATTATCGGCCCTTCCACGTCGAACTGCGTCATCACTTGGGCGCCGTTCTTTATCGCGTGCTCCCTGAGCTTTCTTTCAAAGTCTGGCCTGTCCAAAATGTAACCCTCACCGTCGAAAACGAACTTCGATTCCATGTCTGGAGAATAGGCTATGACGCCCTCCACCTTGCAGTCGAGCTCCGGCTCGCCGAACTTTATCCCAAGATGGTCGGTTATGAACTTGAGATGTTGTGTTGCAACTGCATCGCCACACACCCAGCCCCAGTTTGTCTTCTTTCCAGACTCTTCTGGTTTGTTCTTGTCGAGCAGCAGAACCTTCATCCCCCTCTTCGCAGCTGCTGCGGCTGCCAAGTTGCCTGCGAGACCGCCACCTGCGACTATGATGTCATAGTGGTTTTCCATGAACATACCTTACAATTAGCCAAACGTACTACTGCGCTTGTTGTTATTAAGTTAGAGGGGCAACCCTATTTAAAGTTTTCTTCACCGCCGCTAATTCCCATTTCTATGCCGCGTGCGAGCTGGTATAGCTTCGCTACCATTTCCTCAATCATCTCCCTGTCCTTGAGCTTGCTGAGCCAATGCGCTGGGATAGCGCTTGCCCCATAGTGCGCGCCGGCGAGCTGGCCGGCCACCGCAGCCTGCGTGTCGGTGTCCCCTCCCTCGTTTATCGCCTTGACCACCGCATCCTCGAACGAGTCGGTCTTTTCGAACGCCCACATTGCCAGTTCCAAAGTCTGAACCGCCCTGAAGTTGGGCTTCGGGGTGCAGGTGCTGAACGATCCACTAGCAATCTTGTCTACTTCCGGACAGAGCGCGTCCGGCCCAATCCAGTAATTATACCTCATGCCGGGTACGTAGTGATCGCCCAATAGCTTGCCCTTTTCCCTGCCGGATATGGCTCCAACCATCAGCCCGGAGAAATATCTCGCAGAGTCAACGCAGACGCGGGCTCCGTGTGTCGTCCTGGCGCTGCGTCCGGCTATTTCTATCGCATCCGCAGGACTTTTTGAATACACCATGGGTATCGGTGCAAGTCGCATCAATATGCCATTACCAACTCTCTTTGGATCGGTCGGTGGATTCCTGTACGGTTCTCCCGTGCGCCTGAACTCCTCAATCGCGTTCATCGTCGTCTCGCCGCTGTCGAAGCACTTTCCGATGCTGCTCATGTAGCCCTCGTCCTTCCACCTGACGAATTTTCTGAGCTGGTCTATCGGGTCAAACCCTTTCATGTCAACCAGGCTCTGCGCAATGCACAGCGCCATGCTTGTATCGTCGGTATAGTAACCGGCGGGCAGCTTCCACGGGCCATCGGGTCTCATCGGCAGCATTTCCTTGGGCGATTCGAACTCTCCCTTCCTCAGGAATTCGAACGGCATCCCCAGCGCGTCCCCTACAGCAAGTCCGAGCATCGCGCCCCTGAATCTGTCTTTGTCTATCAATCAACCACTTGGTTTGAAACCGGTCCTCAGTAGGTTCTCTATGCAGAAGAAAAGGGGTGTCGGTAATTCGTTCCACGCGAACCAGCCCATTTCAGTACATTTTTCCGGCTCCTTTATCGACGGTTCGCCCTCCACCTCGCACAAATAATACAACGTAACGTAATGCTTTCCCTCTTTCTCAAAAATGTCATTGGTTATTCCACAGAATTTGGCGCTCGTCGTCTTGAGTCCTGTTTCCTCGCTGACCTCTCTTACAACCGATTTTTCTGGCTCCTCTCCAAATTCAAGGTGACCTCCGGGGAAGCTCCATGTGCCGCTGCCGTGCGAACCCTTCCGCTTCTGCATCAGGTATTTTCCGCCCCGTCTTATTATCGCCGCTGTGCCAACCTTTGGAAGTTCCCTTTGTCTCTCCATTCGCCCACGAATGGGATGAGATTCTTCAGATATTTAAAGGATTAGTCAGAACCCGGGGCCCTGTTGTTTAAGGAGCTCGAGCTGGCTCCTATCGGCGCTGAAGACCTGGTGTGTCTTTGGCTTGAGCTTTGCAACTACATGGTCGAACGCCACCTTCGGGTCCGACCTCTCACCACATGTGTAGATGTCAAGCGTCGCATAGTTGTACTCATTCCACGTGTGCAGGACGCAGTGACTCTCCTCGATTAGGGCTATGACGGATATGCCGCCTTTCATTCCTCCGAGCGACCACGATCTAATCTCGATCAGGTTCATCTTCGCAAGGCCGACCGCCTCAAGCATCACGGACTTGAGCATCTGCTCGTCGTTTATCACAGCAGTATCTAACCCGTAAAGGTTGCCGTAGACGTGTTTTCCGATTATTCTATCCTCAGGATTAGCAGAACTAGCTGGTTCATTCAATTCTTCATCGCCCGCTTTGCAGGAGCATATTTGCACTGATATTCCTAACACGTAACAAAAGTTAAGCTTAAATTACTAATTGTGGCACAGGCTACAAAAAGGTAAAAGAAAACAGGCAGAAGCATACATGGTGGACCGGCATAGGTATGTTTAAGAACGCTTTACGAGAGCCATGCCGCACTCTGTGCACTTCCCCGGCTTCTTTGACCTGATCTTCGGGTGCATCGGGCAGACATATTCGGTCATGAAATCACTACTTGAGCTTCAGCGCCCAGTTGTACGCCCAGCCTATCGCCGCGCCGGCCAATGCGCCGAGAACCACATCCAACAGTATCGACAGCGGGCTGTAGTTGTGGAATATGTCAACCATGCCCGTACTGCCTGCCGGGTATAGGTAGCCCATCATGTATCCCATCATGCCATACCCTGACACGCCGTATGGGATTACCAGCAGCCAGCAAAGGAAGCCCAGAATTGCACCGGCTATCGCGGCGGCCTTCACATTTATCTCTGAAAACCCTTTCACCATAAACTCACCAACATAATCAAATCAACCTAAAAGAATAAAAGGCATGCGGCATCAGGCGCTGCACCCTGAACCGCCTCCGGTCTGGCCCATCTGGCTGCTGCTCAGGCTCTGCTGTATTTTCGCAGCCACGCTGCCGCTCGAGACGTTCTTTGAAACCAGCACGTAGCCTGGCACGCTGCTGAAATCCACGCCCCTCCCCTTCAGGAACATCGCGAGGTTCGTGTACTCCTGCGGGAATTCGAACGAGTTGAATTCCTTGAGGGCGGTGAATACCGTTGTCTCGTTTGCGCCCTGCGAGGCCATGAGTTCTATCAGTCCGAGAGCGGCCGCACCGTGGTTGCAGTCGGGCATCATGGTCGGATTGTCGCAGCACGGCCTGTACGAGTAAAACGCGGTGTAGTTCGCAACCGCCTGCTCATGCTGCGTGAGGCCGATTATGTTCAGCTTGCCGAGCTGCAGGTTGCCGAGCGGGCGGTAGCCGCCGGTGCTGGCCAAATTGTCCGGGTTCCCCCCAAATTTCATGATCGGGCCGTTGCCTATCATTGTGTTGTTGTTGTTGATTCCGAGCGACCAGAGGACCATGAGCATGAACGTGGAGTCGCTTGAGTTTACCGTCACATTCACTGTGCTCGTCCCCGCCAATATCTGCTGCTCCTGGGCGGTGAGCGGTTGCCCGGACTTATTTAGTATCAGCGCAAGCGCGGTAACATTCAGCGCGCCGTCAGCGACAAGTTGCCTTATCGACGTTCCCCACTTTGCTGGAAGGATGTATCCCCGCTGCGGCATGACCTCGGACCTTGCCTGATTGAATTCGGCGATCTGTGTGACATTCGGGCCCAGTGTGCCGCTGCTGGTGCCCCCAGACATGTTCATTGTGGTCCCCTGCGGCATGTGAGATCCTATCAGTATGCCCATCATCAAGGCCAGGACGGTAATTATCCCAAAGGCTACGTACCAGGTCCTTTCATCCATGTCCCCTTTTCTTTTTTTGTTTTGCATTATATCACTCAGTTTTGAACAGAATTCTTATTTTTGAAAGATGTAAAATACACAATCAACGATACACAGAGCAGAATCACCAGGATATTCATGTATATCGAAAGGATCGTCAGAGACGTGTTTGTTTGGGAATTCGTCGCGTTGGTCATCCACATCCAAGTTCCAGAGAACGAATTGTAAAGCGAGCCTTGCGCCAGCGGGAGCTGCTGCGGGCATACGAGAAATACTATCGTGCCAATCGCATAGACCGACGTGCCGGCGAGCATGAGCCACCTTATCGTGTTGTGGAGCTTGTCATCCTCGTTTATCCCCTTTACCAGCATCAGAGCAAAAGCCACAAGGAAAAGGTCATAGCCCAGCGGCTGGAACGGCACCGACACGGACGTGTTCAGGTACAACCCGGGCCAAAGCAGTACCAAACCGACCAGCACAACGATCACGATGCTCATGTACCTGGTGATCGCGTAGAAGAGCCACCACTGTTCTCCAGCAAACTTGAATGAGAACTTCTGCTGCTTTTCAAAGAAATACCTCCTCGAGTACCTGATAAGGGTGGCAAAGACCATCAGCATGGGGATTATCCCGTATACAAGCGTCTGGAGGAGCAATGACTGTATGTCCGCTACTATGCCCGCGGCGCTTGCCTGGAAAAGTAAGGGTATCATTTCTAGTCACTCTTAGGTGCTTGCGGACGGATGGCTCAGCCTGCTCACGGTTGCCGCGCCGCTGCCGTCCAAAACCGTTATGGCAAGCACGTCGCCGGGGCCTATGCAAGGCTTCATCATCATGTTATGCTTATAGGCAAAATCGATGATACCAAAACTCTTGGTTTGTATTCCGGCATCGCAGCTATACATGCCATTGCCTAGCGGCAAGCAGTTGTGGTCGTAGACACCCGTGCCGTTATATGTGCCTGCCGGCACGCCCTTTGTTGTCACATTGCCCGCAAAATAGTTTGGGTCGCTGGCCTGCCCTGCCGACTGGCCTCCATAGTTATCTTGTGTGTTGCTGCTGAAGACGATATAGCCTATAACCACTAACACCGAAAGTGTCAGCGCGACCCCTAAGATTATCTTTTTGTCCATTGTATCACTGTGCTATGTCTGCAAGCCGCCGGAGCTGCCCCCGTGCATGCCAGCCATCATCTGGTCCATGGAGTTGATTGCACTCTGGCTGATGTTAAAGCTCTGCATCATCTGATTGCATTGCGCATTTGTCATTCCCATTCCAGAGGGCTGCAAGTGCATAGCACTGTGCACTCCGATTCCATTAGACGGGTTCTGGCTGTACACGTAGCCAGCCGCTGCCACAATCCCAAAAATTGCAACTGCAATTGCGACAAAGAACACTTCGGTCCTAAACATTTGCTTCGTTTTCTTTTTCATGGTCTCACCTGCAGTAAGTCATTGGTGAAACCCCCTATCAGGATGAGTATGAAACTAGTTTCAGGGCAGCGGTTTTTAAAGGAGCGCATTTGCTAGGGTCTTTTTATCACGACCATATTCGTCATGCCGCGCCTTTTCCTTTCGATGAGCCCACGCCCCTCAAGCCTGTCAAGAATCCTGCTCACCTTGACCTTCGAATAGCCGCTCCTCTCGACCAGCTCCGCCTGGAAAATCGCACCCTCAGCCTCCTCGATTAGACTGTAGAGCCCCTTCTCCTCCGGGCTTAGGCTCTTCACTTCCACTCTTGGCGCTTTTACAGCCGCAGCCGGATTTTTCTCAGCGGCAATCGTGCGCCTGATATATATCTGACGGCTTGATGCGGAGTAAACATAAATCACCCCAAGGATCCCACCTATCAGTACGAGAACGAATCCTATAAAGAACCCACCACCGCCAATCATGCTGACCACTGCCAAGACCAAAACGATCGCCAACCAGCTCTGCAGGTCTACCCCCTTTTTGGATCTTATATAAAATACGGATGAAACTAGCGCGACGCCAACAAGAGTTTCCAGGATGCCATGGTACACGCTGATTCCCTGCAGCGGGACCATCATGAGGTGCCCGTCCATGAATGTTACTCCTATCGTTATTCCGATTATGGCCAATACGCCGCTGGCCAGAATCAGCAATCCGCCCGTCAGCACCAAGATGATGGATGCAGAGGGCGCGGCTGCGCCCTTTCCTCCGTTTGCCATAACTTAGAATCACCGAATAAGTATTAAACACTATACCCTGAACCTGTTCAACAGCAGCGAGTTAGATACCACAGTTACCGAGCTGAATGCCATCGCAAACGCGGCGAGCAGCGGAAGCACGCTGTAGATGCTTGTTGTGTAGATCGGTATCAAAGCGCCCGCTGCGACCGGAATTAGAAGTATGTTGTATCCAAACGCCCAGAAGAGGTTCTGTTTTATCTTGGCCATGGTCCTTTTGCCAAGCTCCAGGGCAACAAACGCGTCATAGACATTATTTTTTATCAGGATTATCCCACCGGCCTGAATCGCGACCTCTGTGCCCGCGCCTATCGCTATGCCGAGGTCCGCCTTTGTGAGCGCGGGAGCATCGTTCACCCCGTCGCCGACCATCGCGACAATGCGCCCTTCCTTTTGCAGGCTGGTTATCTTTCGCATTTTGTCCTGGGGCTTTGCACCGGCCATTACGTTGGTTATCCCAAGTTTTTTGGATATCGCAGCCGCCACGCGCTCATTGTCCCCGGTAATCAGCCATACATCCTTGTTTGAGCGCCTGAGGGCGTCAATTGCCCTTTTGCTATCCTCCTTGAGCACGTCCGCAAGCGCGATGATTCCGATCGGTTTTCCATTCAACCCAACTATCAGTGTGGTCTTGCCCTCAAGCTCAAGCTTCTGGACCGGCTTCTCCAAAAATGCCCTGTCCTCCTCCGCAAAAAGGTCCCTGTTGCCGATAAATATCTTTTTTCCTTTGTAAACCGCAGTCACGCCGCTGCCCTGCTTGTATGTGAACTTCTTTGGAAACTCAAACCGGACGCCATTTTTCTTCGCTTTTGCGATGACCGCCATGCCAAGAATGTGCTCCGAATTCGCCTCAGCTACCGCCGCGGACCGCAACACCTCTTTTGCCGTGTGCCCCGACGCTGGGATGATGTCGGTGACCTCCGGCCTTCCCTTTGTCAGGGTCCCGGTCTTGTCGAGCACTATCGTATCCACCCTGCTCGCCATCTGCAGGCTTTCGCCGCTTTTGACAAGTATGCCGTTCTTTGCCGCCACGCCCGATGAAACAAGAAGGGCGGCGGGGGTGGCGATGCCGAGGGCGCAGGGACATGCTATTATCAGCACGCTTACAAATATCAGCACCGCGAAGTTCGCGCCCACTCCTCCAAAAAGATACCATGCGACGGACGAAACAACCCCTACAATCACCACGATGGGCACGAAATATGAGGATATCCTGTCAGCTAGCTTCTGTATCGGCACCTTGCTGGAAGCCGCATCTTGCACTATCTTTATTATTTGAGAAAGCGCAGTGTCCTCGCCGACTTTTGTTACCCTTACCCTGAGGGCACCGGTACTGTTTATGGTTGCACCGATCACTTTGTCTCCAGCCCTCTTTGTCACCGGCATGCTCTCCCCGGTAATCATTGATTCGTCGACAGAGCTTACTCCCTCGACCACAACCGAATCGGTGGGGATCTTCTCCCCCGGCTTCACCAACAGCAGGTATCCGACCTTTATCTGCTCTATTTGGATATCCACAATCTCTTTTCCCCTTATCACATGTGCAATTTTTGGCTGGAGGCTAATGAGCGCGGATATCGCCGTCGAGGCTTTTGACTCTGCGAGCCTTTGCATGTAGGTGCCTGTCAGTATCAATGATATTATTATCGTCGATGTGTCGAAGTAGACCCCTTTTGCAGGAAAAACGGACGGGAAAAAGGTTACAACCGAGCTATAGACCCACGCGGCTGTCGTGCCGATTGCAATCAGCGTATCCATGTTACTTGACCTGTTTTTGATGGCGTCGGCGGTCCCCGCGTAAAACCTCAGTCCCGAATAGAACTGGACTATGCTGGCCAGAACAAACATTATGTAATTTCCATAGGATAGAGACACCAGATAGGTGAGCGCTGCGACTATTGCGGTCAATGGCCAGGAGACGAGCAATGCGGTTTTTAGAGTCCTTAACTCTCTTTCTGGTTTTTCGAACTGTATCTTGCAGGAGGTGCTGCAGAAATAGTACTTCTTACCTGCCCTTTCCCCGGTAAGAGATGAAGTATGCTCATCCACATACATTCCGCAGACCGGATCTGTTGCCATAGAAAGAACTCACTAAGCAGGTATTAATTAATATCGTTCTGCGTGGGAGCTTCAGCCCACTTTTGGTTTGCCATTGGTCTACCGTAGTAAAAATAAGTGCAGGGGGAGGGATTTGAACCCACGTAGGCGCTAGGCCACGGGATCTTAAGTCCCGCGCGATTTTCCGTGGCTAGTTGCCAGACCGGACTCCGCCACCCCTGCATGAATCTGGCAAAAGCTATCAGATACTGAGTGTTCAGGTATAAAAAAGGTATCCTTCGACTTCACTTTACATGTATTGACAATGCAGCGAAGGCGGCATCGTATTGCGGATTGGCAGATGACGGCGGTCCAGATGAAAGGGTATAGTTGACAAGCAGGAACCCCGCGTACAGCGCACCGGTGGGCCCGCCGAAGGGTTGTGTTGAGGAGTTGTAGCACTGCAGGCCGCTTAGCATCGCCAACTGGCCTTTCTGCATTGACGATTGGGAGTAGCCAAGGCTCTGCGCGGATACCCAATTGAATGCAGACGGTCCTGAAGCCCCCGCCGTGGAGTTGCAGGCGAACCTGACGTTATAAATGGCGCTGGTGGAGTTCTGGACGAATGTGAACGATATCATTCCCGACGAGGTGAGGTTGTAGGAACCGCAGTAGTACCCCGGTTCCGTTACGCAGTAAGATGATAGTACATTCAGGGTGGTGGTTCCTTTTCCTGATAAGCCCTTTGATGGCGTGAATATGAAATACAACAACCCGGCGGCCACTAGCAGCGTCACAATGACAGCTGCTGTTTTCCTCTTTGAAGGAGTCAAGGGCTGATTTTGGTCAACCATGTGATTACCTAAGCATACATCGACGGCCCCTCCTCGCCGGCGACCTTCTTGTGGACGTCGGTGACCTCCTTGTTCCTCTTGAGCAGCTCCCTGACTTTCGTCTCGACCTCCTTCGCCTCCTTCTCGAGGTCGGAGACATCCACCTTCAGGTTGATGAGCTTGTTTATCGCCACTATCGCAGCCTCCGCGTACTTCGGGTTCAGGACGTTCGGGTCGACCGGCACCAGGACGTTCA
The DNA here is from genome assembly GCA_027365735.1 of Microcaldota archaeon. Lineage (GTDB taxonomy): Archaea > Micrarchaeota > Micrarchaeia > Micrarchaeales > Micrarchaeaceae > JAJZYD01. Next base: position 10,010 of record DAHXLY010000019.1, on the reverse strand, counting down.
CGTCGGACAGCCCATCGTTGACGGCGTTGACCATCATCAGCGCGCTCACCCCCGTTGCGACACCCTCGCCTACCTGTTTCAACCCAGCTTTCTTCACCTCGCCCTTCATATCATCGGTGGATGTTATCGCGAACACCGTCCCGCTTTCTATGTTCTGCGACGCCGATGGTATTCCGCCTATCGAAACTATCTCCGTTATGCCGCTCGATTTCACAAAATCGTACAGTTCGTGAGCAAGGTCGTAAGTGACATCGATTGGGATAGCGAACTCTGCCAGAATCGTGACTATCTTCGCCTTGTCGTTGGCGTAAATCCTCACAGGAGGCATCGGCTTGTCGGCGTGAATCGCTATCAGTGGTGGGAATTTGCTGCTCTCTATGTAGCCGATGTACTTCATCGAGAGCTTCTCTATGATATAGCTAATTGCCATCGGCCCAACAAGGCCTGCTCCAGGGAATCCCTCAATAAGCGTGTATCCAGTCAGGTCTACCTTTTGCAAGAGTCGTATACTGAGCATCAGAGCACCGTAACATTTACGTTAGTCATTTGAAAAGAACATATATAAACTGTGTCCTGCCGGCTGTGGTTTAAAAAGCGCCGTTTTCCGACGATAAATCGACGATAGATATTTAAAGGTGCGCTACCCTTAGAGATAGAAATTCTTGGTGAATTTTATGGCAGAACGAATTGGGAGTGAAAAACTATCGAGGGAAGACGGATACTTGTACTTCCTCGGAAAGGACGGCTACGTGTGGAGAACGCCTATGAAGACGAACACAAGGGGCAGGAAGGCGAAGGTCGGATCTGAAAAGGTCAACCGAGCCAAGGGCTACCTGTATTTCCTCGACAAGGGCGGATACGTAGCACGCGCGAAGATGAACAGGAAGGGAAGATAATTCCCTCTGTTTTTTTTCTTTTATTTTTTATTTTTTATTTTATTTTTCTTTTTTCTGTAATTTATTTGATGATTAGCGTCAGCTGGCAGCTAGACCTCTTTCTTTGGAAGCTCGAAAAACACTTTTGTATAGATAGAAACCTTGTTCTTCTTGACAAACCCGGAGGCGGTCTCTAGGACAAAGAGCGCAGGGGATTTTGGCTTGTATGTCCTGAAGGACAGCCCCTTCGCCGGCATCATGCTCTGCTCGATGTCGACTATCTTCATCTTGCTGTTGATCCAGATGGTGTCGATTGGGAAATTCATGTTCCTCATCCATATCCCATACATGTCCTCATCGTCAAAAACGAAGAGCATGCACTGATCCGATAGGAGCCTGTCGGTATACATGAGGCCGATCATCCTCTTTTCAGGAGTATCGGCGAGCAAAGCCTTCAATTTCTTCTTTCCGATCCTGATGTCTACTGTCCTGTACTCCTGGAACTGCTTCAATATCCACGTGAATGGGTCCATGTTTTCACTTTGTCAGGGACATGCTCTGCTCCCTCATGAACTGCTGGAGGTAGAACTTGCTGCCCGATCCCTTCCCGCCGATACTGCTGCCCTTCCAGCCGACGAAAGTGTGGAGGCCGACTATCGCACCGGTCGTGGCGCTCGTTTCGCGGTTTATGTACACCACTCCTGACTGGATTCCACTCATGAACTCCTTTATTTCCTTTTTGCTGCCGCTGTAAAGCCCGGCAGTCAGTCCGTAGTCGACGTCGTTCGCCATCCTCATCGCGTCGTGGAAGTCCTTGTATGTCTCGAGAGTGAGTATTGGGACGAAGAGCTCTTTGTGGACAAGCTCGTTGTCGTGCCTCGCCTCGATTATGGTGGGTTCAACGTAGAACCCGTTGAGCCCAGTGTTGACCTTATTTCCCCCGTAGAGCACCTTGGCGGTGGACTTGGCCTTCTGCACCGCGTCTTCGTAAGTCTTGTACGCCTTCCCGCTTATCAGCGGACCCATGTAGACATCCTTGACGAGCGGGTTGCCGATCCTGAACGTCTTTGCCTTTTCAACCAGCTTGCTGATAAACTCCTCCTTCTTTGAGTCGTGCACATAGACTCTTGAGCATGCACTGCACTTTTGGCCATCAAAACCGAATGCGGCGCTGGCGACGGCAGACACGGCCATGTCGATGTCGGCATCCTTTGAAACGATTGTGGGGTTCTTTCCACCCATCTCCACGACAAACGTCTTTTGGAGCCCGAGTTGGTAGGCTTTCTGGATCATTCCTGTACCGACACTCCTCGATCCGGTGAATGCAATCCCATCAACGCCCTTGTTCACGACCAATTCGTCACCAACTTCCGAACCAGGCCCTGAAACGAAATTAAAAACTCCGTCTGGAAGGCCCGCCTCCTTGAGCATCTCATATATCTTCAGGCCGGTGAGCATCGTCATGCTGTCGGACGAAGACGGTTTGAACACAACCGTATTGCCTGCAATCATCGCCCCTGCGCTCATCCCCATTCCGATTGACACAGGGAAGTTGAATGGCGCTATGATGCCCCATACGCCATACGGCTTCAGACTTATTGTTACCTTTTCCTCGCGTGAGGATGGAGCACCTTGGAAACCTGCGCTCACCTTGGCGGTGCTCTTTTCCTGTGAGGTCTTCCGCGTATAGCCCTTGTTTGCCTCCAGCTCGTTGGCATAATAATTCATGAAATCTATGGCCTCATCCACCTCCCCGACCGATTCGTATCGTGACTTGCCATTTTCGTAGCTGAGTATCGCCGACAGGGGGAACTTGTGCTTCGAGAAAACGGTGGCTGCCTTCCTAAACAGTTCGGCTCTTTCACGGTAATCGGTTTGGCTCCACTCATCGAACGCCCTCTTTGCTGCTGCAATCGCCATCCTGGCGTGTTCCCTGGTGCCCTTTTGGAAATGTCCTATGGTGGTCCCATCAATTGGGGACCTTTCTTCAAGTCTTTCGTTCGCTGTGACCTCCTTCCCGTCTATGTACATAGGATAAGTCTTGCCAAATCCACGCTTTACCTCATCCACAGCCTTGTCAAAAAGAGTATCGAACTCCAATTCCCTTCCAGACTCAAGGTACCTCCTGTAAGTAGACTCATTTGAAAACGCGCGCTTAGCCATGGTATCACCAGAATATGCATAGGTAGATGGCATATAAGGAATATAAAGCATTCAATGGATTTAGTTTTACCTGAAGTGCGTGGCAGCCTGCCGAATGTGGTAGATGGCCTTTATATACACCATGCATAATAAATATTATAACTGAGTTATAAAACTCGGTTATATACTGTGGTGAAATGCCAGAGGACATAAAAGCCATATTAGAGCAGCAAAACAGCGAGTACAAGAATCTCTACGGGTTCAAGGACGACATAGAGTACGCGCATATCACTAAGAAGGGGCTTACTGAGGAGACCGTTAGGGAGATATCAAAGATTAAGTGTGAACCAGAGTGGATGCTTGAAAAAAGATTGCTGGGCTACAAGATTTTCCTGGGCAAATCTACGCCAAAGTGGGGTGGCGACCTCAGCGGAATAGCCTACGATGACATATTTTACTACCTGAAACCTGGAGGAAAGAAGACTGATGTATGGAAAGAAGTCCCCGAGGATATCAAAAGGACATTTGATAAACTTGGAATACCAGAAGCGGAAAGAAAATTCTTCGCAGGGGCGGAAGCGCAGTATGATTCCGAAGTGGTCTATCATCATGTCAAAGAGGGTCTAGAAAAACAGGGCGTAATTTTTACTGATACTGACAGCGCGCTCAAGAAATATCCAGAATTGATGAAAAAGTACTTCGGCACTGTAATACCGCCGACAGATAACAAATTCGCGGCACTGAATACCGCAGTTTGGAGCGGAGGATCGGTAATTTACGTTCCGAAGGGAGTGAAGGTTGCAATGCCGTTGCAGGCTTACTTTAGAATAAATGCGGAGAAAGCAGGACAGTTTGAACGCACACTCATAATTGCTGATGAGGATGCGGAGGTAACGTATGTCGAAGGATGCACCAGTCCCATTTATATAGCCGGATCGCTGCATTCGGCGGTGGTGGAACTCATAGCTATGAAGGGTGCAAAGATAAAATATGTGACAATACAAAACTGGTCCAAGAATGTTTATAATCTCGTGACACAACGTGCATTTGCGTACGAAAACGCGAGCGTCTCATGGGTCGACGGTAATATAGGCAGTAGGCTGAATATGAAATATCCCTCAGTATATCTCAAAGGCGAGGGCGCTTCAGGAGAGGTTCTTTCAATAGCAATCGCAGGTGAGGGTCAGATACAAGATTCGGGAGGTAAGATTTACCACCTTGCTCCAAACACGTCGTCAAAGATCATTTCGAAGAGCGTTTCGAAGGGCAGCGGGGTTGCGTCATACCGCGGCCTCCTTTATATTGCAAAGGATGCGGCTAACGTGAAGAGCACCGTGCGATGTGATGCCCTCCTGCTGGATGAGCATGCCAAGACAAACACATACCCGTACATGCAGGTGTACCGCGACGATGCGAACATAACACACGAAGCAACTGTCGGTAAGATAGGTGAGGAACAGTTGTTCTACCTCATGTCGAGGGGAATGACGGAGGACGATGCGATTGCGACAATCGTTCTTGGTTTCATAGAGTCACTTGCCAAGGTTTTGCCGCTTGAATACTCACTTGAATTGAAAAGGCTGATAAAACTGGATACATCAAACAGCGTTGGTTGAATGCAGTACTACAAATCTTTCAATACCGAGGCGATGGAGCTGTCGCGGCTCCTTCCAGAGGAGGAGAGCGAGCTCTACAAGCGCCACTTCATCCCGATCCCTCTTGAAGATTTTGCGAAGAGGTTCTCTTTGAACGAAAAGGATAGAAACGAGCAGACTGCCATCGCCGCTGTTGCAGACGCAATACACCAGAACTTTAACTTGTCATTTGACCTCGTTTTTGGAAGCGCGGATCATAGGATAAATGGGCAAGATGAGTTCATCAAGGTCATCGATTCGGAGAAACTTACGGAAGAGAATATCCGCGGTAAGGCGTATACCAACAAGGATGGAAAGCTTGTCTCCTTCATACACGCATACTCAAAGAAGGTCGTGTATGTTCAGATTCCAGAAGGCAAAAGCGTCGACATAAACGTCCTTTTCGTGAACAATGATGCGCCGCTGTGCACGCAGGTGCTGATAAAGGTTGGAAAAGGGGCAAAACTAAACCTCTTTGAGTGGCATGCCTCAAAAACGAAGGCGAAATCTATGTCTGGCGTGTTGCATGAAATAGTTCTTGACCAATATGCGAAGGCGGAGGTCGACATGCTCCATAATGAGGATGAAAACACTTATGTTGTAGGCTTCTCGAAGGGCAAAATTGGCGACAATGGGGAGCTGAGGATCAATTACATCTACAACGGCGGCATAAATACAAGGTCGAAAAATGAGATTGACTCTTCTGGCCATGCGGCAAGGAGCACAATAAACGAAATCGTAATCGGATCGGCTGGACAGAAGTTTGATTTGAATACCGTGATTGCAAATGTGGACGCTGACACAGTGTCAGATCTCGAATCCAGGGCTGCGCTGATGGACAAGTCGGTATGCATCCTAAAGGGATTCGCCGATGTTGGAGAGAATGCGAAGAGATCCCTGTCGTTTGTCAACGAACGGGGGATACTACTGGACAAAACTGCCTACATGAGCTCCATTCCAGGCATGTCGATAAAGAACAGCGATGTCAAGGCGACGCACTCGTCAGCCACGGCTCCTATAGATACGGATTCACTATTTTACCTGATGTCCCGCGGATCTGATGAGACTTCTGCCAAAAAGCTCCTGGTTTCGGGATTCTTCTCGGGCAACATAGCAAAGATAGATAGCCCGGTGGTGAAATCGATAGTCGCCTCGCTGATACACGAGAAGATAAACAACAGGACATTCGGCACCGTGCCAAAACTTAACACCGTGGGGGTGTGGTTCGACACCAGCGCTGACGCTTCTGACATATTCCAAGGCCATTACAAGTACAGGAACGTGAAACAATGAGAACGGACTTTGAAAACATGGTGAAGGGATTCCTTCCAGCGCTAAGGGCGAGATCTGCAAAGCTTATGTCGGACAGGTATAAGCTGACGCAGCAGGACATCGCCTCACTGCTTGAGACGACACAGGCGGCTGTCAGCAAGTACCTCAACGGGAAGTACTCCAAAGAGGTTAAAGATATGGAGAAACAACTCAACGACAACGAAGTAAATGCATTCGTAGCGAATGCGATAAAGAACAGGCGTTACGAAGCACAAGTGCACGTCTGTAAGATGTGCTCCCGGACCCTGACGCACAAATGCAACCTTATGATCAAGTAAGTGAATGATATGGACCTAGAGATAAAAGACCTGCATGTTTCAACTGGCGGAAAGGAGATAGTCAAGGGCGTCGACCTGATGATAAAGGAGGGAGAGTTCCACGTGATAATGGGACCGAACGGCTCGGGAAAGACGACGCTGGCCAAGGCGGTGATGGGATACCCATCTCTTAAGGTCACAAAAGGGGATATCAATGTTGGTGGGAAGAGCATCAAGGAGATGAAGGCCAACGAGCGCGCGAAGCTTGGCCTGTTTCTTCAGTTCCAGAATCCGACAGAGATAGAAGGAGTAGGGTTTGTCAACTTTATGAGGTCGGCGAAGGAATCGCTTACTGAAAGCACAACCGACATCAAGCAGTTCATGGGAGAGATCAGGAGCTACACCGAAAAGCTTGCGATAACTAACGGAATAATAGGAAGGTCCCTCAACCACGGCTTCTCTGGTGGGGAGAAGAAGAAGGCGGAGATACTCCAGATGGCTGTCCTGAAGCCGAAGATAGCGATCCTGGACGAACCGGACTCCGGATTGGACATCGACGCCGTAAAAGTGGTAGCCCAAAATATAAATGAAGTGGCAAAAACCAATAAGATGGGCCTGCTTGTTATAACACACTACAGCAGGATCCTCAATTACATGGAGCCCGAATTCGTGCACGTGATGGCCGATGGGAAAATTGTCGCAGAGGGAGGCAAGGAACTGATCACCAAGCTTGAAAAGGAGGGCTACGAATCCATAATAAGCGGCTCGAAGAATAAGTGAATCCATGCTTGACGTAGAAAAGATAAGGAAGGACTTCCCGATTCTCAAGATTAGTGAGAACGGTAGGCCTTTGGTGTACCTGGACAGCGCGGCCACATCCCAGAAGCCGATGAAAGTGATCGGGGCGATATCAAAATACTACAAAAAGTACAATGCAAACATCCATCGTGGGGTGTACAAGATCGCAGAAGAGGCTACTGAAGCCTACGAGAAGTCAAAAAAGAAGGTAGGGGCGCTGATTGGGGTGAAAAAGATTGAGGAGATTGTCTACACGCGAAACACGACAGAGTCGATAAACCTTGTTGCACTCAGCTGGGCCGAAGAAAACATAAAGAGTGGAGATCGCATCCTCATATCCGAACTGGAACATCACAGCAACATAGTACCATGGCAAATACTCGCCAAGAAAAAGGGCGCTGTTATCGACTACATAAGGCTCAACGAAAGAAAAACGAAGCTCGATGAGAGCAGCGTAGAAAGGGAGCTTGCAAAGAATCCGAAACTCGTGGCCATCACGCACTGCTCGAATGTGCTCGGGACGATAGTTGACGTGAAGAAAATATCGAAAATGGCCCACGAACGCGGGGCAAAGGTCCTAATCGATGGAGCACAGACCGTTCCGCACATGCCGGTGGACGTGAAAGAGCTGGATTGCGACTTCTTAGCCTTTTCAGGCCACAAGATGCTCGGGCCAACAGGAATCGGCGTGTTATATGGAAAGAGCGACCTGCTGGATTCGATGCCTCCGATGTTCGGCGGCGGAGATATGATCAAAACCGTATCCGAGCAGTCGTTCACGCCAAACGACCTTCCGTGGAAGTTCGAATCGGGAACATCCAACATCGAAGGGGGGATAGCCCTCGGGGCGGCGGTGGATTACCTGAAGAGGATAGGAATGCAGAACATCCGCGACCACGAAAAGGAACTTACGAAGTACGCGATTGAAAAATTCAACAGAATTTCAGGAGTTGAGGTGTTTGGACTTGGCATTGATGAGCTCGATTCGAGAGGTGGGGTCGTTCCATTTGAGATAAAGGGCGTCCATCCTCATGATGTGGCAACCATATTCGATACAGAGGGAGTTGCAATACGCGCGGGACACCACTGTGCCATGCCGCTAGTTGTTGATATTCTCAAAAAGCCGGCACTTTCAAGGATGAGTTTCTATCTTTACAACAACCAATCCGACATAGACACGGCCGTCGTGGCTGCGGAAAGGGTAAAATCAAAATTTAACGTGAGATGATGGACATTTACGCCGAAGAGATTGTGGCCCACTACGAGCACCCGCATAATAAGGGCAAACTGGACGGGGCTAACGCCAGTTTCCATGAGTACAATCCGATTTGCGGTGACGATATAACAATCTACCTCAACGTGGTTGACGGAATCATAAAGGACGCCAAGTTCGAGGGCACTGGTTGTGCAATCAGCATGGGAAGCGCCAGCATGCTTACCGACCTGCTGAAGGGCAGGAAGGCTACCGAGGTGATGAAGATGGGTCCGCATGATGTGGTGGGGATGCTTGGACTAGACCCAGGACCAGCAAGGCTGAAGTGCGCAGTCCTTTCATTGAAGGCGACACAGTCGGCGTTGAAGGGTTAGCGTAGAGTAAAAATAGCATTATTAATTACGACCGAAGAAAGTTAACATAAGCTGTGACAACTGCAAATTTGTGCTAAGTATCAATAATAATTACTTGAACATCACGGAGGCTTGAGTCATAAGTGCTCCAGCTTCGCTCCAAGTGCTTGTAGTCGCATATCTGCCACTTGTCCCAGTTGTCGTATAAGAATCTGCAGCTACTGCACAGTTCCCTATTCCACCAAAAAGGAGAGATGTAGGTGTAGAAGGAGACCCAGTCCAAGCAACTGTGGCTGTCGAAGAAGAGCCACTGTTGCAATCTTGTAATACAGAAGTGAAGATAAATGACGCTGCGCTTGGAGATAATACAGTTGTTGTTGTAGTGGTACCTACGGAGTTCGTGGCGGAACTAACCAAACTGTTTGCATTTTTTACTGAAATGGCAAAATTAAAATAATATGGAGAGTAGAAAACTCCAACATTTTGTACAAAGATAGAATGGGTTCCTTGAGTTGGCGCTATGTAATAAAACAAGAAAGTAGACCAGGAATATCCGGAGCCACTAGAGGTTATTGAGGTTATGCTGGTAACAGAATTTCCATCGACTGTGACGGTCGGCGTAATCGGAGAGCTTGATCCTAAGTATCCATCTGCTGCTATTAGTATCGGTTCGTTGTTCTGAGATGTTGATAGCGTCATTGTATTGGCAGAAAACGCGTTTGTTGACTGGTCAAGTAATGGTGTTGGAGGACCAAAAGAAACAGAGGTAGACGCGGTGATTGAAATAAGTGCAACCTGAGTGAGCAGGGCAGTTTGGCCTGCAAAATTGTACTTTATCCAAATATAACCTCTGAATGGTGTTCCTATTCTACCGCTGTTTCCTATTCCAGGACATTGAGTGATAACTTGCTGTGTCTGCCCAGAAACAAAACTCTGTGTGGTTGGAGTAGTGAATGACGACGGCTGTGCTGTGTTATTTGTACATCCGACACCCGTTATTGTCATGGTCCCGTTGCTGATCTGGCCCAGGTTAAACGAAATATATCCCGTTGTGTTCATCACAGGCTGCTGACAGTTGAAACCAGATTCCGCAATGCAAGAAGTTGTTACGAAATCGGTTCCATTAAAAAACCCGAGTTGATAAAGCGCAGCAAGCACTACTGCAATAATAAGTATCGCCCATCCATAGGTCATCAGGTATTCCATTGCTGACTGAGATTTTGAATTGGGTATTTGCATAACACTCATCGTTTAACCAAGGTATAGAGGGTGCTGAAAATCTATAAACCTTCCCCAAACCTCTACTGATCCAAAACATTCTACTTATTTTCCGTCGATAGGGAATCGGCGGCAGAACTGTTGCGACCAGTTTTGTAGAAATAGACGTCTATAAGCGTCAGCGGAGC
>DAHXLY010000018.1 GCA_027365735.1 Microcaldota archaeon | reverse complement strand
TCCTACCCGTGAGATGCAGGACACTTTTTTCTTAAGTAGTCCGAAGCAGCTTGACATTGCTGACATCGAATCGCTCGCGCGGGTAAGGCAGATGCATACATCCAGCTGGAAAGAGAGCTGGAGCGAGGAGATAGCAAAAGGTGCGCTCCTTAGGACGCATACGACCAGCGTTTCGGCGCATTATATAAGGAAACTCGCCACTGCGATAGATGCAAACTTCCCGTTGAAACTCTTTTCTGTGGGGTCTGTCTTCAGGAACGAGAATCTGGACTACAAGCACCTCGCCGAGCTGCACCAGTACGACGGAATAATTGTTGGAGATGGATTGACGCTCGCAAACCTAATAGACACGCTCAAGAAGTTCTATGTCAAGTTGGGGTTCGACAACGTAAAGATTGTCCCCTCATACTTCCCGTTTACCGAGCCGAGCCTCGAGGCGCTTTATTATGATGAACAGCATGGCGACTGGATAGAGCTGACCGGCGGAGGAATAATAAGAAAGGAGATAACAAGGGCGCTCGGAATAAACAAGACTGTCCTTGCGTGGGGCGGAGGTGTCGAGAGGTTCCTCTTGAACTCCAGGATAATGGGGCTTGACTCGATAGTCACGCCTTACAAGAACAACGTCGGCTGGTTGAGGAACAGGAAAAACTTGAAGGTTTGATTATGCCAGTTATAACATTCGATCTTGGGGACCTTAAGGCAGCCGGCTACGAGGCAGAGCGGCTCGTGAACATGCTGCCGACCATGGGGATTGAGGTCGAAGGGATCGAAGGCACAGAACTCACGGTGAGCATCACACCCAACAGGCAGGATCTGCTCGACTATGTTGGCTTTGTCCGGGCTCTTGACAATTTCACAGGAAAGAAAGTGCCGCGCGAGGGTCAGTATGCAATAAAGAACAAGCCAACAATGACGATAGAGGTCACCAAGGCGGTCCAGAAAATCCGACCGTACATTGCTGGGCTGGTGGCGAAGAACGTCGACCTCTCAGGAAACAAGGTTAAGTACATGATAAACTTCACTAACAAGTTCGCCGACACATATGGCCGCAGAAGGAAGAAAATAGGGATGGGCGTCCACGACCTTCGCAGGATAAGTGGCCAGATAGTATACGATGCCGCTGAGGATGGGAAGATAACCCCTCTCGAATCACAGAAGGAGATGAGCTTCGCCGAAGTGGTCAAGAAGAATGCGATGGGCGTGGAATACGGTGGCATGTACGCGGGGAAGAAGGTGTTGTATCCGTTCATAAAGGATTCAGAAAAGACATTGGTTTTGGTTCCGATAGTTCAGTGCGAACAAACAAAAACCACGGATGTAACAAAGGATATTTTCGTTGAGATAACCGGCACTTCAAAGAAGGCGGTAGAGGAAACCGCCAATCTTGTGGCCTGTTCGCTCATATACAGTGGTGCTGACGTCTATCCTGTCACAATAAAGTATTCTGACGCGACCGACCAGACCCCGAAGCTCGAGTACCGTGAGATGAAAGTCAATATGCGGACCGCCGACAGGACGCTTGGCGTCGAGACTGCAAGGCATGACGTTGTGAAGTTGGCGAACAAGACCGGTTATGTTGCTGCAAAGTACGGAAACAATATTTTGTTCTACGTCCCGCCATTTAGGATAGACGTTCTGAATGAGCAGGATCTTATCGAGGACATAGCCATCGCATACGGGTATGACAACATAATCCCACTCCCTGTCACCGGTTCCGCCGACGGGCTTGCGGATGAGGTCGCGGAGCTGGAGAACAAAGCAGCGGTCACAATGGTTGGCGCGGGGTACCTAGAGGCAATGAACAGCATGCTCACCAACGAAACGGTTAGCTTCAGGAGCACAAAAAACGACCACGAGGATTACGATTACGTGAAGATCGCGGACGCCAAGTCTGAAAACATATCCATGTTGCGAACCGACCTGATTCCTGAGCTGCTCCAGAACCTCCAAGGTTCTGCTGGCGAGAGGATGCCGCAGAGGCTCTTCGAAATCGGCAGGGTATTCAAGATACGGGACGGGAAGACTGTCGAAAGCATAAGGCTCGGGATCGTAACCGAACATTCTAGGGCAAACTTCTCAGAGATTAAGAGCGTGGTCGCAGCCTACCTGCGCAACATGGGAGTGGAGAGCTTCACTCTTGTCGATAAGAAGGGGTTCCCATTCATAGACGGGAGGTATGCGAGAATAAAAGTCGGTGAAGAGTACATCGGCGTGCTCGGCGAGATCCACCCGCAAGTGCTGGCCAACTTCGGGATAGAGGAGCCTGTCGCCGCGGCTGAATTGTATATTGTCAGAGAAGTTCAGTATCAGGTCTGACTGATTATTTGAAACCGAAGAGCTTCTTTATGCTCTTGAACGGACTCGACCTCTGGTCGATCGGCGGTTCGCCTGCCTTGAGTATATATGACCTGCACAGGTCGTCTATCGCCTTTGAGAACAACGAAGATCTGTCAATTATGTATGCTGGTTTGTGTTCAGCCTCGCTCTGGACCACGACATCAGACTCAGGAACCAT
>DAHXLY010000017.1 GCA_027365735.1 Microcaldota archaeon | reverse complement strand
CCATCATGTTGTTTTTTAGATTACCTGTTTTAACCGCCAACACCCTACTGCCTGATTTTATCAAGTTAGCTATCTCATTTTCCTTTGAGCCAACAAACGCTCCGGTCATATCAAAGATTTGTGCATGTCTAAGCGATTTCTTGACCGGAGCGTTTGTTGGCTCAAAGGAAAATGAGATAGCTAACTTGATAAAATCAGGCAGTAGGGTGTTGGCGGTTAAAACAGGTAATCTAAAAAACAACATGATGGTTGTATTATCAAAAGGTGAAGAAGTACCAAGATTGATTACCGATTTTGAAAATAGGTTTGTGAACGAGATTGCTTTCACGTCAGATACCCTAGATAGAAGGGAGGGAGAGCTGCTCCTACTTGTCGTAGGAAAAGAAGCTGAATGTGAAGAGTTTATCGACTCTCTCTTCGTCTGAATTTTTACTATACAACTCTCCGCCACAGGAACTTCCAATAGCAAAAAATCATATGTCGCTTTTTAAACGTTTCGCATTGAAACATTATCTCTTCAATCGGTTTGGCGACCGGGGAAGTGGATGGACATATGTATTACAGCGAGTTTGAGAGAATAGAGCGCATGGAGAGGTGGCTTGAGAGGCTGGCGTACCTGTCGGTGTTCCTGGACTTCGTGGTTGCTGTGGCGACCTACATGGTCGTTAGGGGTGCGGAATATTCAAGCGTCATGCTCCTCTGGAGCGGCTACCTCATCGGCGCGGAGGTCGTGCTGGCAGCGTTCATTTTCGTATCGCTTATAGGGCTTAAGCACTACAGGAAGATAGTCAACAACGTCGCACTCTCCACATTCAGGACTAGATACAACTATATGAAGCCGGCGGCAACGACAGCCTTGGGAATTCTTTCGTTTGTCAAGTACGTGGTCACATTCCCCATACGCGTATTTTTGGACTGACAATCCGCTACCGAAACGCCATATAAGCCTTGCCATACAATAGGATTCGTGGTTTCATGGCTATGATGGAAATGAAAAGCGTGGATGCAGTGTCGTATGCGAAGATACTCGGCGCCATAGGCGCGGTAATCGGGTTTGTGATTGGCCTGCTGATAGCAATTTTCAGCGTGCTTCTCGGCAGCATTTTTGGCCACATCGGAGGCGCGATTGGCGGAGGATTTGGGCTACTAGCAATAATAATAATTCCAATTGTGTACGGGATTGGCGGGTTTATTGGCGGGCTGATAGCGGGTTGGGTATACAACTTCGTGGCGGGAAAGGTAGGCGGAGTCAAGATAAACTTCCAGTGAAGGAACTATCTGTTGTCCCCGCTGCCCTGGAGCACGCCCCGCTCCTTCCTGCTTTTGAGCTTCTCGATGTTCTGCACGGCGGCATCATGCAGCGATATGTCTAAGTCTGTGCATAGAGCGGATATGTACCACAGCACATCGCCAATCTCCTTAGCCAGATCTGCCTTATCAAGCACCGCGCCATCGCGCATCCTCTTCTTTATCTTGTTGTTGAGTTCGCCTATCTCCGCACTCAAACCTAAAGCCGGATAATAGATTTTGTGCTGTTCCGGATAAACGGCCGTTTCCTTCGCCCTCTCCTGATATTCTTTGAAGTCCATGCATACACCATTGATCATAATTGCTTTGCGACGCCATTCTTCGGGCACATATTGTTCACTGGGCACTTGCTGCAAACCGGAACATTCTGGCAGATTGCACGGCCATGTGTCTTCATCACATATGCCCAGTTGTGCCAATACCTCTTGTCAATTACCTTCATTAAATCTTGTTCGATCTTTTCGGGGTCCTTATTTTTGCTCAACCCCAGTCGGTATGAGAGCTTTATCACCCACGTATCGACCGGAATTCCCTCGACAATTCCGTATGCGTTGATTAGTATCGTGTTTGCGGTCTTCCTCCCGATTCCGGGGAGTTCCACAAGCTCCTCCATCCTGCTTGGCACCTTTCCGCCGTACTTCTCCTGTATGACCTTCATCGTGTTTATGATGTTCTTCGCCTTGTTGCCTATGAAGCTGACGCTGCCGGCTATTTTAACTATGTCCTCGACATCGGCGTTGGCATAGTCCTTCGCCGTTTTGTACTTCGCAAACAGTGCCGGAGTCGCCCTGTTGACAACCACGTCGAGCGTTTGGGCGGAGAGGATGGCTCCAACCACAAGGTCAATCGGGGTCTTGAAGTTTAGGTAGTACTTTACGTCCTTGTACTCCTTTCCTAACGTCGCGGCCAGCTCGCCCGCCTCCTTCGCCGATAGGAATCTGTCACCAGCCATAAAGTTTTATATTCAGGTAAGTATATATCAATTAACTTTTGATGAGGATATGAAGAGCGTAATACTTGTTACACACAATAAGGGAAAGCTTGCTGAGGCGAATGCGATAGCTAAGGTGTTTTCCATCAGGTTGGAGACGCCGGGCGAGGTCGAGAAGCTCGAGATACAGGACAAGTCCATAACAAGGGTATCGGAGTTCAGCGCTAAACAGGCCTTCGAGCAGCTCAGAAAGCCGCTCATAGTCGACGACTCGGGACTCTTTGTCAATGCGCTGAAGGGTTTTCCGGGTGTTTATTCCGCAAACGTATTTCCCGAAATAGGCATGGAAGGGATAATCAAGCTGCTCGACAGACACGTGGACAGAAGTGCTTCGTTCCAATGCTCAATAAGCTATTATGACGGGAAAACGCTCAAGTCCTTTGTAGGGAGGGTGGACGGAACCATACTCAAGGCGCGGAAAGGAGAGAGGGGATTTGGCTACGATCCGATATTCGCTCCCGATGGATACGATGGGAAGAGCTTCGGCGAGCTGGGCGAGGAGGTAAAGAACAACGTCTCCCACAGGAGGAGGGCGCTCGAGGCGTTTTTCAAGTGGTATTCAGATGCAGGAAAATGAGAGGCTGGCCTCCGAGGCCATAAAGAGGCTGAAGAAACGCTACAAGGAGGAGATGAAGACCTCGCTAGACTTCACAAACCCGTGGGAGCTGTTGATATCGACGATGCTTTCGGCACAGTCGCAGGACGTACAGGTGAACAAGGTAACCCCTGCGCTTTTCAAAAAATACCCGGACGTGAGGGATTATGCGCAACTTAAACCACGACAACTCTACCCATACGTGAAAACCCTAGGGCTTTTCAGGAACAAGTCGAAAAACATAATAATGGCTGCGAAGTATATACACCTGCATTTCAGGGACAAAGTTCCAAACAGCATGTCGGACCT
Organism: Microcaldota archaeon; assembly: GCA_027365735.1. Classification (GTDB taxonomy): domain Archaea; phylum Micrarchaeota; class Micrarchaeia; order Micrarchaeales; family Micrarchaeaceae; genus JAJZYD01. The sequence continues at coordinate 12,965 of DAHXLY010000017.1, read as the reverse complement.
GGTGCTTCTTCCCGGAGTGGGAAGGAAAACGGCCAATGTGGTCCTTGCAAACGCCTTTGGAAAGAACGAGGGCATTGCGATAGACACGCACTGCATCGTCACTACAAACAGATTGTTTTTGTACAGGACACAGAATGCGGTAAAGATAGAAAAGAAGCTGATGCGGATCGTGCCACAGAAGGAATGGAACAACACGACCCACCTCCTAATCGCATTGGGGCGCGATGTGTGCACGGCAAGGAGGAAGTACTGCCAAAGATGTGTGTTGAAAGACATATGTCCGTCGAGTGATGTGAGAAAATGAGAGCGGCGTTATTCAGCGGGGGAAAGGACTCAACCCTGGCTTTGCACAAGATGCACGAACAGGGCAAGCCGGTGGAGCTCCTGCTTTCTATGGTGTCGGACAACGACTACAGCTACATGTTCCACAAGCCCAACATAAAATACACCAAACTCCAGGCGGATGCGTTGGGAATAAAGCACGTGTTCTTCACCACGAAGGGCGAGAAGGAAAAGGAGTTGGACGACCTGAAGAAGGCGTTCAAGGAAAACGGGATAACGGAACTCGTGACCGGCGCAGTTGCAAGCACGTATCAGAGAGATAGGATTAACAACATTTGCAAGGAGATGAAGATAATCCACCACGCGCCGTTGTGGGGCATAGAGCCGCTCTTGGAGTTGAATGAGCTGTCAAAGAATTACCACGTGCTGGTCACACAGGTGGCAGCCGAGGGGTTTGATGATAAGATACTTGGGAAGAGGATAGACGGAAAAATGATCGAAATGCTCCTGAAGCTGCATGAGAGGTATCATGTGAACATGCTGTTCGAGGGAGGAGAGGCTGAATCGTTCGTCACGGATGCACCGCTGTTCAAGAAAAGAATTGAGATAATAGAAGCCCATACGGAATGGAAAGGAGCGGTAGGGAAGTACGTAATAGACAACGCCTTCCTTGCTGACAAATAGGGCTAAAGCGTGCCGTACTCCTTTGTCCTTATGAAGACGGTGTCCTGCGATATCTTGTTACTGCCATCTTTCAACACATAGCTAAGCGCCCCTACCCTGGAATCGAGGTGCTTCAGCCGCTTTATGACATCTTCCTCCTCGGCGTATGTGAAGACCAGGTCCTTTGCCGCAATAGCCGCCACGTCCGGAGCCTGTTTCAGATAAAGCTTCGTCTGGCAGAGGCGCCTTATGCTCGCCTCTATATCGGTAACGTTGTGTGTTAACAACATCAGTCCGATCCCGCGCTTCCTGAAATCCTGGATCCTGAACTGAAGGTCCTGGACCGCGGCCGCGTCCTTGTCCCTGAATATCATCTGTGCCTCCTCCAGGCATAGCAGAAGGCGCAGCTCGCTATCGCCGTGAGTGTCGAACCCCGAGGCGACGGAGTATAACTGATTGAGAATGAGCGCGTAGATGTATGGCTTGGATCCTGCTCCCACGTTGGAAATGTCGAACACCACCCCCGCTTCCGCAAGTTCCTCGAACTTTTCTCCGTCCATCGATGCATATTCCGGTTTCGCCAATATCGCGCGTAGGTTCTCTAGCGATGACATTATGTTCTCTCCATGCTTTGTGTACTTCACTGCACCCGACTTCGCCCTCCGCCCATGGAACCTTACTATCGCTTCCTCTATCTCCTTGTAAACCGCAGATGGAGCCGGTTTGGTCGTGTTAGAATACACATTCCTGAATGCATTGAGCATGCATTTCTCCATCGGGTTGCGGAACGGCCCTGCGCGGGATGCGGATGATATTATCATGGAAAGATCGGAATAGAACTTTTCAGGGTCGGCGCCATCGGGGCACCTGAAGAAGTTTATCGGCGTCTTGCCATCGAACAGTTTCACCAGACGCATGCCATGCGATTCGGCGAACCGATTCCATTCATCAGTCGGAGAGATAATCGCAATGCATGGTTTCTTATTGGACGCGGCCAACGCATCTATTATAGCCATTGCCTCCATCGTCTTCCCGGTTCCCGGAAGGCCGGAGAACATCGACCCGAGGTTGAGGGTAGATGCGTCAATGCTAAGCCCCTTTCCGGTGTCCAGGATGGAGCTTTTCATTACCGTTCCAACCGCCACGTCTCCCCCCGACCTGGCATATGCAGTGGGAATCGTGTATCCGAGATCATAATTTCCTCTGAAGTTCAAGAGGTTGCTTGCGGTCTCTATTCCAAGGGGGAAGGCCTTGAGCTTCTGCACCTCTTCGATGCCACGCACGGGAGATTCGGCAATCACAAGAAACCTGGACTTTATGTAGTCGGCCAGCTTTCCAGATCCGTCATCGATCACAAAGTGCACTTTGTATGCAAAGCCGTTCCTAAGTATGGAGCGGTTTATCGACTCCAATATCTCTGTGAACAGCATCACCTCCTCCGAGTTCGTAAAGTTTTCCCTTTGCAGTGAGCGGTTTACGCGCCTGCTTAGAACATCAGATACTACAGAGGTGGTTTCCCTCGCGTCCTTCAGGCTGAGTATCTTTTCTATGTATGATTTCGCCTCCTTGACTCCGCTCATATCAAGCGGTTCAAACGTTATAGTCAGGCTACCATTGTCGATATCCAGATCGAACATGTCGGAAAAAATGTACTTTTCGACCATGTCGGGCTTCCGGTATGCTGAAACTGAAAGAAGCTCTTTCCCGCGCAGCCGGCCCATGGCTTCCTTCAGAGTCAATCCGGGGATGGCGAGCATGAGCGGTCTTGACTTCGCCTCAGGCATGGACAAAAGAGTCGTTTTAGTCTCAAAATCGTATATCAACTCAAAACAATTGCCGCCAATTATGTCGAAGATAATCCGCTTGTCGAATTCCTTATCGGGGACGGTTAGAACTTCGAATAATACATTATTGCCCATCAAAACACCACGATGCACACGATCGACATAATGATTACGAGTGAGAGCCTGACGGCCATCTTCCTGTTTACCGAGAAATCCATCCGGCATATCACCCCAAAAACGAAAATGAATAGCAGCGCGAACGCAAGAAGCATTTGAGTAGGGCTAACGAACTCAAAAACCTTCCAGACCGCAACGGACATCGCTATCAGCGCCGAATACAGTATAGATGCAGTGAAGATGTTGTCGTTGCAGGACACGAAATGGGTCCGCGAGTGGTATTTTTTGGCATTTTCAAACATGGAACCACCATAAATACGTAAAAACCACGATTGAAAATGCGATCATCGCGGCTCCGGCATGGAGGATATTGGAAGATACCTCCGGTACGTGGCTTTTTGTGAACAGGCTGGAGACTACATAAAGCGAAATCCCAAAGTTTGCGATTATAACTCCCGCCAGCGCGCCAAACCTGAGTATCGTGTAGATGATTTCAAACATGCCTTATCACCAGCCTTTTCCTGCACAATAAATACAGCATAATGGACCCACAGGGGGTGCAGCCGAAAACCATCCTTTCCAGCTCCCTGCGCTCGCTATCCCTGAATACGACAAAGGTAGCGGACCTGCTCTTGCTGTTTGCGATTGGCGACAGCGCCTTTCCGGAGATCTCAGAGAGGGTAAAGACATCATTCTTATCGAGCAATGACCGGGCATCTTTGGCCATTTTATAGGTCCCGTTGCATACAGCATCCTCGTAGATTACCTGTGAAGCAATGGCATCAGCACCGCCGCCATAGACTATCGACCCCATAAAACTGTGGTAACCTGGCGGAAGCAGGTTGATTATATGGTGATCGATGTGGTCACCGAAGCCGGAAAGCGACAACTCACGCTCCATATCCGCGACGGCGACCGGAAGGCCCTTCGTTATACTCGTGGAATCTCTCTTCTTTCTTGCAACCTGCAACGCTTTGGCGACCATTTGCCGGTCTACTTTTATTTTAACGGGTTGTGCATGCCTTTCTCCGCATCTTATCGATATATCCCTGCTAGAAATGCTCCTGTCCGAGCCTACCTTGAGAGCCACAAAGATGGCGAGACCTGCGATTATGTACCACAAGCCTGAAAGTTCGCTGACATTCGATGCGGCCGTCATTCATTCCCCGGTTTCACTAACAAGTACAGGGAGCAACGGAAAGATGTCCCTTTATCATATTCATTTACTTAAGTATATATTTATATATTTCGGTAATAGGTTACCGGTACTTTACGGTCTTGTTCTGCTTTCTAATGAAAGAACCGCGCTTGAGCATAAAGGCAAATCTGCCGTCCTTGTGGACCATTGGCGTTCCTACCAGATTTTTACATTTCTGGCAGATGAGGTTTGGCATCGTTCCGATAGTAAGGTCTTCATTCTGCAGCTTCTCGTACTCTGGAGGCTCGAATATCCTGTTGAGATAGCATCTCTTCAGCCATCCTGGTCCGTCCTTCTGATAAAGGAGAACCCTTGCGTTGCACCTGGCACATATAATGTCAACCAACTTTGCCGATCCACCGCGCTCGGCCAGGTAGCTATCGTGCTTCAGCCTTATTGCAATTCCGCGGGCCATGACTATTTATCAAAGATAAAAAATAAAGAATATGGGGTTACCGAAAGAGCTATTATACATGCCGCAGATAAAATATCACCCGCAAGGGTAGTGTAAGCTTATTATAATGGGCCTGTCGTCCAACGGTCAAGACGCTAGCCTTACACGCTTGAGACAGGGGTTCGACTCCCTTCAGGCCCACCTTATTCCTTCCTTTCTTACAGGAAAAGTCTATGTATTGTTGTCGATCGCGGCGCTTTTATCCGTTCAAAAATAGTCGTCGAACTTTCAAAGAAAGCTATAATAAACACGATTCTTATTACTAATTGGCGTTAGGATGATATTTACCGACAAGTCTGGAAAGGTACTTGCTATCGTATGGCTTCTTAGCCTGATAAGCAGCGTATATGAATTTCACATAGTGGGGAATTGGTCTGGACTTACTGCACTTGTGCTGATTATTAGCACGTTTCTGCTTCTGATATTCGCCTACAAGAGGGGTGCACGGGTTCTCTTAGGCCTTTTCCTAGTATTTCTCGTTTCCATGTTTCTCGTAGGGATAATGGTCAGTTGGGGATGGACCGTCTTCTTCCTCCCAGTTGCGCTTCTCACCCTTTTAATGGCAGGACTTGCAGCCGTGACGCACACAGGCAAACAGATAGGAGTTAGCATGGAAAACTCCGCCTCTGGTTCCTACAGCCAAGCGATGGGTTCTTTCCTGAGTAGCACACTGCCAGAACAACTCAAGAGCCGTGCAGATAGCAAAAGGGGTATGAAAATCAGGGACATCTTCGGCACAGTACCAGATCATCTGGGCACATTCCTTGTGTTTACCTTCATAATCATCTTCATTAACGCACCACAGAAAGGCAGCGTGGTATGGTCGCCCGCCATGCGCCCTGAACTTATACTTCTATGGTTCATATTTGGCCCGATCCTAATCTACAGCGGGTGGAAGGAATTCTCGCTGCTGCAAACCCTGGACGGCATGCCAACAGCGAAAGTTGGCTCGGCTGCTGAAGGATTGAACGAAATAGCTGCAAACTTCACAACGACAGACCAGGAATACCTGAAAGGACCAATCTCCGGCAGCGATTGCGTGTACTATCAACTGTCTTTGATGAATTATCAAAGAAGTAGGCGCGGCGGTTATTGGACACCTATGATAACTTATGGTTATGGAATACCGTGCTATATGACGGACAAAACAGGATTTCTTGCAGTGGATCTCCCAAATGCAGGTATTGACATTGATACCACACTTCAAAAGACAATAACCGACGGGCAAGGGCAGATAATAAGGAATGGAACACAAACAGGAACTTCGATATTTAATTATTTCAAAAATGCAAAGGGACCAGTCGACCTGAAGTCACTCGGCATAGGCTTTGGTGATGCGAGCAGCAAGGAGGAGGCAGGAATATTCGCTGGAACTGAGATGGCAATCTTGGAACAGATACTCCCGGTTGGAGTCGACTACTTTGCGATAGGTCGTGTGGAGGGCACTGACAGCGTGATTAGTGATAAGCCGGTCAAGCTTTTGGTCTACGACTCACAATCAAAACTCCTTTCAGTAAGGCACATAGGCAAGGACCAGCTCGTGAAGAAGGACCGCACGTTCACATACGCCGCACTCGTTCTTGGAACCTTGGCATCAATTGGTGCAGTTGCACTTGCAGCGGGCGTATAGCTCATCTCTCCCCGAACTTTGTGAGGAAGGACTGGTACTGCTGCATCACAGAATCCGGGGCTGAAGGCTTAACGCTGGTGACTATCGACTCGAGAACCTTCTGAGATATTGGAGTTTCATTTCCGGTACTGACCTCCGATTCCAACGACTGGGTCTTCGCCTCCCTGCAGACGTTCGCAATGTCAGCCCCTGTGAAGCCCGGAGTCATCTTGCCCAGCTTTGCATAATCAATGTCTTCATCGACAGGCACTTCTGAGAGGTATTTCTTGAACATATCAGACCTGCCTGCTGCCGACGGAGGCCTGATGAGTATTATCTTATCGAACCTTCCTGGTCTGAGTATAGCAGTGTCGAGTGCATCGGGCGTGTTGGTCGCGCCTATCACCACAACATTGCTCATCGACTTTATGCCATCTATCTGCTTGAGCACTTCGCTTGTTATCTGCGCACTCACTTCTGAGGCTCCCTGCCTTTTGGGCAACAGCGACTCGACTTCGTCGATAAATATCACTGAGGGTGCGTTCTCCTTCGCCCTATTGAACATCTCCTTGATCGTGACGTTGCCCTTCTCGATACCCGCCTCGGATATCTCGGACCCGTTCAGTTCCAGCATCGTTACTCCCTTCATCTCTGTTGATACGGCCTTCATCAGCATGGTCTTTCCGTTTCCTGGAGGCCCGAACAGCAACAGGCCGTTTATCGTCTTTATCCCGTACTTCTTGATCAGTTCCGGATGGGTTAGTGGTATCTCAATCGCTTCCCTTATGGCTTTCTTCGCCACGTCCTGACCGATGACATCATCCATAAGCGTGCCTTTTTCCTCGTCGCCGCCCGAATCGTTCTTGAACATGCTTCTCTCAAAGTCGATCTTGAACCTCTTGTACGCGTCGAGCTGCGCAAGGGTCGTCGACGGCTTTGCACCCCTGGCTGCCGAGAGTATATCCTGCTGGCTTATCTCCAGCACAGTATGTTTGGCGGTGGCGTCCCGCGCGACCACCTGGGCGACCGATTCGGTGAGGGTTTTTATGTCGGCACCGGAATAACGTTCGGTATTCACCGCTATCTCGTTCAGGTTGAGCGTCTGTGAGACAGGCAGCTTGGAGAGGTATTTTTTAAATATCTTCTTCCTGCCATCAGCGTCCGGGAGCGGCATGTAGATCAGCTTGTCAAACCTTCCAGGCCTGAGGATTGCCGCATCCATCAGGTCCGGCCTGTTTGTGGCGCCGACGATTATGACATTCTGGACCTTCGAGAACCCGTCCATTTCCACCAACAACTGCGACAGCGCATGCCTGTGGGTGTCATCGACGCCAGGCACCTCCCTGCTCATCGTGAGAGAATCGATCTCGTCAAAGAAAAGTATACATGGGATGTTCTTCTTGGCTATGGAGAAGATTTTGGATATCCTGTTCTCCGTCTCTCCAGGAAATGCGGATATCAGGTTTGACGCTTTGACATAATAGAACCCGCCGTGTATCTCCTTTGAAAGCGCCCTCATCATCATCGTCTTCCCGGTTCCGGGCGGACCGAAGAACAATATTCCCTTCGTCGGCTGAACGTTGTACGCGCGAGATATGGCTCTCTGCTCTATCGGGTTTATTATCGCTTCGCGCAGTTCTTTCTTCGTCTCATCGTAGTTGCCTATGTCGTCGAAGGTCAGGTCAGGGTCACCTTGGCCCAGGTCCTCAAACGCCTCACCGAAGCGCATCCTTATGTCCTGTTTCCTGACGTCAAGGGACTTGACGATGTTGACCTCGTAGTACTCCAGCATATAGAACGATGCCGGGCCGATCACAAAGCTAAGGAAGGGGGTTACAAGGTCGGGTGTGAGCTGTGCGTATCCGGCAAGCACCACATAAACAATCGGATATATGATTCCGAACATGCTCGCCGCCGCGCCCTTGAACTTTGACCTGTTTGTGACCGCATACCAGTCTATCGCAAGCACCGCGCCAACAAGCGCGACGAATTGTATGATATATCCAAAAGAGCCGATGAGCAGCGCCTCGAAGGCGATGCCGAACAGGTTGGATATCTGGAAGGTCACCTTGCTGCTGGTGAAGCTTGATATCGCGCTCGGTATTGCGCTTGAGAAGGTCGATAGCGTAAACCCGGGCTTTGAGGGGGTGTTGATGACTAGCATCTGATTTGCCGTGGATGAGAGCGCGGTGTGGGCCGCGCCGGCGTTATATAAAATGTACGCGGTGTTCTGCATCCCCGTGACGGCAGAGAAAAGCGCGATAAGGAAAACAGCCAAGGCTAAGGTGAACACGGTGCGCTTGTTGCCGATGGTCAGCACAGCCAGCAGGAAGAGCGGAATCTCAAACAGATAACCGAGCGGCGAGAAGGCGAATGCGGTGAGTATGTATGCAAACACCGCGACGCGGTAATGCATGTAGCCGAATATCAGCAGCACCGTCGCTCCGAGGATGAACCCCCATGCAAGGACTGGGGTCTGGTACATGTACACCGGAAATATGAGCACCGTATAAACCAACAGCCCCAGGAACGGGTTAAGCAGCGCACAAACAAACAGCAGCAGTATTATGAAAACGGCCACACCGAGAGGGTAGAAAGGCAATGAGGTCATAATGCCTATGAATGCAACAATCAGCAGCAGCGCATCGAGGAAGCTTGCCTGCGAGGTGATGTTGATCATCTTGTCCTTCAGGCCATAAAGGCCGATAGGGGTACCGCCGAACTTCTTCCTTATGACCTCCTCTGAAAAAGACTTGCGGGGCATGGTCGCGGCGGATGCCTGTAACGGCGATGGGGGCTTCTGCGACGCTGCGGCTGGACTGCCGTGTGCCGTAACTGGTGCCTTCCCGCCCGCGTCTGCCATCCCATCAGCTGTTAGTACTATTTTACTCCTCGCTTGATATAAAGAGCTTTTGATACCAATGACGGTAACATATAATTATTTGAAGCTTATTAACCTAAGCTGTGTACGGCCCGACGTAGCTCAATGGCAGAGCGATCGCCTGTAGTTTGTAAGGCGACATGCCAAGCATGTTGAAAGCGATAGGTTGGGAGTTCAACTCTCCCCGTCGGGATTCTTTTTACAATGAGGCAGAAATGGCGATTCGGACGGCTTTCTCGATGGTCGATTCTTCCATGCTCGGAATCCCGGCCCTTGTGCTATAGTGGACGTGGTTCATCTCAATAACCTGCGCAGATGTGAGCGGGACGTGGATGAACCCCGCCTTCTTGATCTTATTTTTCTCAGCTGCCGCCATTATTGCATAAAAAACTTCGTTGGAGACATAGGTGTCACCAAAGAAGGAGTACTCGGCCGGGATTGTTGCCTTCTCCAGCTGCAACTTTATATTCTGAACTGGGAGGGTGGTGAAATAAGCCTCGTTGCCCTTCTGGGAGAGCGGTTCGTCAAACTGTTCCTCCTTTGTCCTGAAATAATACCTGTTGATCGCTATTCTTTCAAGGATTATGCAGCCCTTTGATGCGGCGAGGCCCAGGCCGATTATAACATCGGGCTTTTCTTCTTTGACGGTAGAGGAGACCAGATTGAAAGCGTCAATATGCTTAACAGGAAGAACCTTTCCGACTATTTTTGCGCCGTCTATCGCATGACCGGCGAGCCTTTTTACAACCACTCCGCTTGGGTTGTAGGTATAGCTTAAAAATGGCTCGAACCCGAAGAGCAGAACCTTCTTTGCCATGACCATCTATGGAAACAATAATTATATAAATCAGAGTCTGCATAAGCATAGTGCGTGACACTGTTTTTTGCAGACATTCATGCCTTGGTCGTCTAGTGGTCTAGGATGGAAGCCTGTCACGTTTCCGACCCGGGTTCAAATCCCGGCCAAGGCGTCTTCTGTTTTACTGTCCAGAAAGGTATTTATATCTATTAATGCCATGTTAATATGGTGTTAATATGGTAAAAGCGTTGATAAACATAAATGATAACACAAATAGGATACTTGCGATAGTAAAGGCACAGTTTGGCCTAAAGGACAAATCTCAGGCGATAGACAAACTTGCTGAGGAGTATGAAGAACAGGTGTTTGAACCTACAATAAAACCTGTATTTCTAAGAAAACTCAAAAAAATAGAGAAGGAACGCACCATAAAAATAGGAACATTAGAAGATTTCAAGAAGATGTATAAGATTAAGTGAAACTGTGTGGTGGGGATGAACACTTACACACTGGAGAAGAAAGAGACTATAGACAAAATCTTTGCCAAACTTGCAAAGAAGAATCCAAAACAGCTTTCTATGATTTACAAGAAGTTAGAGAAAATTTTAGATGACCCATACAGGTTCAAACCGCTGAGGAGCGATATGAAGAATTACAGAGAGGTGCACATAGACAAACACTTCGTTCTACTTTATTCGATAGATGAGGAAAGGAAAGCAGTAATCTTGAAGAATTACGATCACCATGAAAATATTTTCGGAAATTGAGGTTCGAATCCCAGCCAAAGCGTCTTCTTTACCTGTGTCTACTTTGCCCTTTTGAACAATAACTGTTTATAAGTTTAGATTGAGTATGATGTCTATGAAAAATAAGGTTGTGAAGATATTTGTAATTGCGCTCCTACTTGGTGCGATAACAACATGGGAAACACAGTTTATCCAAGATTCGCCAACAGTACAGTTTGGTATAATTATTTATGGATGGCCACTAGGATGGTACCATGCTTTTGTTAATTATGTTACTGGAGGTATAGAAAATTATGCAACTATAATTTATACTTATTTTGTTGCAGACGTTATTGTATATACTATCTTGTGGATCTTAATTATTTGGAGCATAATAATACTTTGGAATAAGTTAAGGCATAATAGTGGTTGAATGAGAAAACTGAGCCAAGTGACCCGGGTTCGGATCTCGGCCAAGGCGTGTATTTAGCAAGTTATAAATATCAGGTAAATCAGACGTACTGTGTGGTTGAATGGAAAGATCTTCTGATAGAACTGCATCAAAGCCAGAGGTAACACCAGAGGTAACATTGCGACGCGGTTACATGGTTGAAGAGTTGGGGGACCGTGCCAGGTTCATACCTGAGCTGAAACCGAGCACTCTACAGACACTTAGAACAAGTAGACAAGATCTCGAATTGCTGACAGAACAGGCAGAAAAGAAATTCAATCCAAGAAAACTCTCAGAAGGGCTTTCATGGGGCGAGATGGTACAGTTCTGGTGCGGATTCGGCGGCTTCCTGTTATTTTTGTCTGCAATTCCAGCCACAGTTAACACAGGAGAAACTGCAATCGCCATTGCGGGATGTGTAACCAGCACGGCTGTCGGCATTATGCCTTTGTTGGAGCGTATTTACAAGGGTTTCATTAATTACCATGTTGAAAAGCTCTTCGACCAGATAGGCGAATTTGCAAGATCGAATAGAGTAATCGTTGAGATAACCCGCATAGGTTACAAACATTATGTTGTAGCCTGCAAGGCAGTTGTGGACCTAATTTAAGAGGCTTAAGAGTTGGTAAATTTATGTCAAAATTACGGGTGCTAAGGGTGTTGGGACCCTGGCTCGAGTCCCGGCCAAGGCGTATTCTTTTTAAATTTTAGATCAGAATAAGTAGCGTGATACAATGCCCGAACCGCTCAAACTTGACAAAAAGGCTTCCGCTCTTGTCGTGATAGACCTCCAGAAGGGAATTGCTGCCATGGGCAGAGCCCTAGCTCCGCATAACGGGGAGGATGTCATTAAAAACGCCACCCTTCTCGCTGATGCATTTAGAAAGCACGGCATGCCGGTTTTCCTGGTGCACGTGGTCTCGGGCGAAAAGGAGAGGCTGAATGTGGTCGCGGATGAAAACCCTTGGAATTCGAGCGCTCCCTTGCCAGTAGACTGGGCTGACTTTGTCCCGGGGCTCCAGAAGGATGGCGATATCGTCATAACCAAAAAGCAGTGGGGGGCGTTCTACGGCACAGACCTAGAGCTTCAGCTGAGGAGGAGGGGAATAAACACGATTGTGCTATGTGGAATATCGACCACCCATGGCGTGGAGAGCACGGCGAGGTTCGGGTACGAATACGGCTTCCAGCAGATATTTGCAGAGGATGCGATGTCCGCGATGAGCGTTGAGATGCACAACGCTTCGGTCAACAACGTCTTCAAGAGGATGGGAAGGGTGAGGAAGACCGAAGAGATTCTAAGGGAGATCCCCTAACTAATGAATGGCTCTCAATCATAGGCTGTTAGCCATGGAGGGAGGATCAGCAGGTATGGGATAACGCTCAAGGAGAACATGGATTATGCGGACTTCCTCGGTATGTTAATCTGAGGTGCAGTCAGAGCCTCCTCTGCCCCCTTTTTTTCTTGCCGTTCCCACCGAACACTGCGTACTGCGCAAAGTGGTCTATTATCTTCTCGTAGTGCACCATCACCCTTATCGCAATGAATAGCACCGCTGACACGATCAGCACAGCTGTTATTGCATAGTTGACCAACCTTTGCAGCTCCCCAACCGAATAGGTGCCGGTGTTGATTGATAATAGGGTGATTACCGCAATCATAAAGTCCAGTACCAGGGAGCCATAGGCTATATGCTCGAGAAGCTTCTCCATCTTCTCGACGCGCTCGAGCTCCGCCCTGTCCCCGTTCCCTTTCCGGTTCGCCATGCTCTGGTTTGGAGGATAAGTTCTTTAGTCATTTCCTGCTGACTCGCGGGCACGCAGCATTGAGCGGGAGGTCCACGACTCCGAGTGCGGTATCCCGAACCAGTTGAAGAACCTCTTCAGCGCGTATTCATTCTTAGTCTTGGTCTTTAGATACCTCTTCTCTAGGTCGGCCCCGAGCGACGGCAGGTTATCATCTATGAGAATGAACCCGCCCTTCCTTGAAAGGCCGAAGAGC
>DAHXLY010000001.1 GCA_027365735.1 Microcaldota archaeon | reverse complement strand
AAGTTGGTCCCGCTGAAGAAACCCAACTGGTACAGTGCCGCGAGGACCACCGCGACTATGAGTATCGCCCACCCATAGGTCATGAGGTACTCCATCGCTGACTGCGATTTCAAAATATTAATCTCCTCTTTCTTTATCTCTCCTTTCCTCTCGCTCTGCATCTTGACCATAAAAAGAATGACTAAAACGCTATAATAATCTTCTGCCGCCTCCTTTCCGGCGGTCGTAACCCTCTGCTTATTTTTCAGAATGTCATTCGGCGGTTTGCAAATAAGCCAGCAGAGTCGTGGGGGTGATGATGTGGACAGCCGCGATGCAGATGTCGATGTGAATATCATCGAAACTGCGGGGCGCGGATTATATTGAAAACCTGACGGACATCTGCAATCGCATGCCCGCCCGGAACTGTACAAATCTTAAAGTATTATCCGTGCAGCGAAAGTAATATAAACAAGATCGGACCGATTACTTGCGGGTTGATATTTAGGTGAGAGAATGGCAATGGCGACAAAAACAGACCGACCGAAGAGGGAGTTCTTCAAGGAGTGGAATGAAGCAGCCCCGAAGATCAACAGCGAAACGATGGTGAAGGTATACAAGGCGTACCTGGAGCACGTGGTCGGGCTTGTTGACCCCGCCTCGCAGGCGGCGCTCGGCGATATGTATAACAAGATTTTCGGTAAAATGCTACGAGGGATGGGAGCCGGCGGGGCCGAAAGCGTGAAAATAGATGGACCCAGGCTCAGGAAGGAGGTCGATGCGGAACTTGGGCGAAACTTCAACGAACGGGGCGACTATAGGGGATTCTGGAATGCGGTCGCGCCGCTGCTACCGATGAAATATGACCAGGGAGAGATGGCCTACCTAACAACAGAGGGAAGGAACACGGTAGCTTGGCTCATAATAGCGCTCAACGCCCATGCGAACAGCGCTATCTCGCTCCCGGTGTTTGTGCACGCAGGTACGTCCGGTGCCAACCTGACGGGCGAATAAAAAAGCGAAACAGGAGGTATACGCTTTTATATTTGATTAGTCGCATACCTTTTGTCTAATTAAGGTGTTCAATTGGCAGCGAAGAAAGGCAACCCGAAACCGGGCGCTCCGGCAGCGTCTTCACAGTCTGCGCCGCTGCCGACCCCGCAGCAGCAGTACAACCCGAATCAGATGCAGATGCCGACCGCCCCAAGCGGGAGGGGGTTCATGGTCCTGATTGGAATAATAGTTGTTGCGGTTGTGCTTTACTTTGTTTGGGCAACCGGTGCGTTGAGCGGCATTGGAGCACCTGGCGCTGGAAGCAAGCTGATATCGATACTCTCGCAGAAGAGCGTGAACACCACCCAGCTCGCGCAGGTAACGGCGCAGCAGATAAACTCCGTTTCCGTCATTAACGTTAGCTATTCAGGCAGGGCCGTGATAAATGGCACTGGAGGCAGCCTTGGCGGAATCGTAATAACGATCCCATTCACCCTGACCTACCAGAAGTACTACAATCAGTCAAGGTTGGGCATGAGTGCTAAGGGCATACCGATTTTGGGCAACTTCAGCACGATATCTATAATGATAAACAAGACTGTCGGCTATTCATGCACTAATTCGTCCATCTCCCTTATGGGGAGCAAGAATGGCTACACCTGCACCAAGACAACCGCGGATTCGCAGAGCCCTACATCGCTCAACTTCAGCAAGTACGCAGTGATTTCAAAGAACCTGACGATGAAGTACCTGGGTACCAGGAATGCGGCTGGGCAGCAGTGCGCCTTCGTCAATGGGACTATGAACGTCACATCCCTGACTTCGGTGCCAGGCCTTTCCGGAACCGGATCCGATTCAAAAACGGTTGTTAACTTCGCAGCGTGCCTGTCGTTGAACTACTACATCCCGCTCAACATCACCATAACAGCAAAGGGCTCCACGCAGGGTTCCGTCACACTGACGGCGCAGGCGAGCTACCTCAATACCAACGTCAACAGCACTGCGCTGGTGGCTCTTCCAGGACCGATTTCCAACTCCACCTTTGATGTGGGCGGCTCTTACCCGACACCCACAACTATAGGGTATGGAGGATATGGATCAACATCCGTGACAACAAGCACGGTTGGATATGGGTACACAACCAGCACCGCGGCGGCGCTGAGCAGCTGCAACGGATTCACCCTGTGGGACAGGAATTCGTACAACACCACAATGCAGCAGTGCACGTGGACCGGCGGCAACCTGACCGTAACGTACGAGTCGGGCCACTCATCCAATGTTGCATTCAGCATCGTGGGGGCCGACGGTATAACTTATGTATCAAGCAGTGGATCCGCGTCCATATGTCTGAACACATTCTCGCGGGTCTATCTGCCTGCGCAGACCTATACGGTAATCGAGACGACCGGCAGCGACCTCGGTAGCGGAGTGCAGTGCTACGCATCGACTATCGAGCTATCTTCGTGATTGGCAGGCAAAGCGATAAAAATACCTGTGGGTAATTATCTCGGAGCAGGGGACTGGCTATGCACTCAGCGTCTACGCGGAAAATTGTCCGGGCCGAAGCCAAGAGGGATGCCTTGGCGGCGCCTTTCATATCGATAGTCAGGACGTGTGACCTCGTCCCGCACGAGAAGCTTGACGAAAAACACTATATCGAGACCAGGGATGAGTTAAAATATACTGGCATACTCAGGAGGCCCATTGCGGTGCATCGTATCGCACAGCACAGATACCCGGATTTGATACGCTGCGACAGGTTTCTGATCCTGGACGGCCACCATAGAGCCGCGGCGGTCAGCGACCTTGGTTATGGACTCATCCTGGCAAGGCTTGTGGATCTTTTCTCAAGGCGGGTGGGAATAAAGAGCTGGGATGGCGAACGGTCGTGGCCGAAGAGGCAGCTTGAGATAGATGCATTGGAGGGCAGGCTTAGGGAGCCGCAAACGACAAAACATGTGGTGAGGTTGGACGGCAAGGAGATCCCGTTCCATCACTACGAACCCATCGAACCGCTGATCAACTATCCCCTGAAGCACCTGAAAAGGGGCAATATGATATGGTGATGGCCGCCAAACCTCACGTCTCCGCCAGAGACATTAGATTCTTTGCAAAAAAAAGTGCTGATTGGAAAGCGGTCACTCCATGAACTGCTCCGGCTTAGGCGGCTCCTCCGGGATTCCCTTCCTCTTCCTGATCTCGCGGACCACCTTGTTCTGGAGTTCGGTCGGAAGCCTCTCGAATCCCGCGAACTCCTGGTACCAGATCGCCCTTCCCTGCGTCAGGCCCCTTATGTCGTTGGAGAACCCCTTTATGACCTCGGCGACCGGCATCTTCGCCATGATCGTGATCTGCTCTCGGTCCTGGGTTATGTTGCCCATCTGGCCCCTCTTGCCCTGCAAAAGCGTGATGACGTCAGACATATATTCCTGCGGGATGTTGACCGTGAAGTTCTGCTTTGGCTCCATAAGAATCACGCCTGCCGTGAGCAGTCCGGCGTAGACAGCGTTCCTCATCGCCGGGATTATCTGTGCTGGCCCCCTGTGCACCGGGTCCTCGTGGATGGTCGCGTCGACTATACTCACCATTATTCCGTTGCACTTCTCCCTTGCAAGCGGCCCGTCCCTCACCGCCTCCTCGAACCCGTCGATAAGCAGCTCCATCACTTCGTGCATGTACTGGACTCCCTTCGTAGCGTCGACCAGCACGCACCTGTTCGATATGTCGACCACTCCCTTCGCGGTCGGTCGGTCCATGCCCGCCTTTATCATCGCCTCGATCGCCGCCTGACCCTTCGGCTTTCCTTCCTTGATCAGGTTCTCGTCAAGCGCGGTCATGAATGTCTGTGGAAGGGGTTCGACGAACACGTAGAACTTCGAGTGCTTGTTCGGCGACTTTCCCTCTATCGCGCCGACCTTCTTATCAATGGTCTCCTGGTAAACGACGATCGGCTCGCTTGAAATGATCGGGACCCCGAAGTCGTCCTTCAGCTTCGTCTCGATAGTCTCGAGGTGGAGCTCTCCCATGCCGCTGACTAGGTATTCTCCGGTATCCTGGTTGATCCTGATCTCGATGTTGAACTCCGTCTTTCCGATCTCCCTGAGCGCTTCTATCAGTTTGGTTGTGTCACGGCTGTCCTTCGCCTCTATCGCCTTTGTCACGACCGGTTTTGTGTAGTGCGAAATCTGCTCGAACGGCTCTATTCCGTCCTCGCTGAGCGTGTCTCCGACGCTTGCGTCCTTGAGACCGATGAGCGCTGCGATGTTTCCGGCTGGTATGTGGTCTACCAGCACTCTATCTGGGCCCATCATGACCCCTACCTGCTGGATTCTGACCTTGTCGTTGTGTCCAGACAGCTTGAATTCCATTCCCTTCTTTACAAGGCCCGAGAACACACGCGCTACCGCGATCTCTCCCGCCTGTTTATCGTAATTTATTCCGAATATCACAAGGTTCGCGTGAGCCTTCTGGTCCACCTCCGTCATCGCTTTGCCCTCAGTGCTGTTTATGTCGCCGTGCCAGAGGTGCGGTATCCTGTACGGCTGTGCGACCTTCGGGCTTGGAAGGTGCTCGACAATCATCTTCAGTATCGTCTCGTCAATCGGAGCGACTTCCTGCAGTCCCTTTTCGTCGCCCTTCTCCGTGAGCTCGAATATGTGCTTGAATGTGGTCTTGTGGGACTCCATGGTCCTCTTTGATATCGCCCACTTCTTCGCCGCGCTTCCGAAGGCGACGCTGCCGTTGTCGACGCTAACCTTCCACTTTTGCGCGAACTCCTCCGGCGCGTAGTTCTCGATGAGCGTGTTGACATCCTGGATCAGCTTCAGCAGCCTTTCGAAAGTCTGTTCCGGTGTGAGCCTCAACTCCGTAAGGAGCCTGTCGGTCTTGTTGACGAAAAGAATCGGCTTAGCCTTCTCCT